>NZ_CP029758.2:610548-915823 GCF_004006395.2 Clostridium sp. AWRP
CTGTAAGTGACATTTCAGGTATAACTAAACTTAGTATAACAAATAAGGATATAAGGAGTTTAAGCGGACTTGAGAGACTAAATAATCTAGAAAGGTTAGATGCAAGCTTTAATAAAATAGAAGATTTGACCCCTATAGCTAATTTAAAACAACTTAATACTTTATATCTATATGAAAATGAGATAAAAAATTTAACACCTCTTATACATTTAAAGCATCTTGAAAAATTAAATGCAGCAAATAATGAAATTAAAAATATAGATCCGCTAGCAGGAAGGGACTCCTTGAGAGAACTTACTTTAAGCAGCAATAAAATTGAAAATTTAGGAGCACTGTGGAGTTTAAATGGATTAAAGACTCTTATGCTAGATGATAATAAAATATCAGATGTATCATATTTAAAGCATCTTTATAATTTGCAAAGTTTGTACCTTTCTAAAAATAATATAAAGGATGTAACCCCTTTAAATAATTTGACAAACCTAACTAAGCTATATTTAGATCAAAATCCATTTAATAATGGAAAACCACTTTTAGAACTTAAGAATCTTAAAAGAATATCTTTAGATAAAGATAAGATTGACAATATAAAAGATTTTAATAACAGCAAATTTGAAAATTTAGTATGGCTTAAATATGACGGGCAAGAAATAACTGATTTTGATAAATTGAATAATATAGTGGATGATGCCAATGTAGAAGTTACATTTAAAGATGCTAATTTAGAAAAAGCAATTAGGAATAAAATAGATAAGCCTTCTGGAAGTCTTTATAAATATGATGTGGAGTTTATAAGTGATTTGGATTTGTTTGACAAAGGCATAAAGGACCTTTCTGGTATAGAAAATTTAATAAGATTAAGATCTTTAAATTTAAGTAAAGATGACATAGTAGACTTGAGCAATATAAAATATCTGGATAACTTGGAGCAGTTGTACTTAAACGGAAGTAAAATTGAAAAACTAGATGACTTGGAAGATTTAACTAATTTAAAGAAGCTTCAGGTATGTGGGACAAAAATTTCAGATATAAGTCCTATTGAAAGCTTAACAAATCTTGAAACCTTGAATTTAAGTGATAACGATATAACGGATATAGAAAGTCTTAAAGGTCTGGAAAATCTAGAAAGCTTAGATTTGAGTAAAAATCATATTACAGATATAGATAGCTTAGATAGCTTGGTAAATTTAACTTCCCTTTCATTAGATGAAAATAATATATCCAGTATAAATTGTACTGCTTTTATGCCTGAACTTGAAACACTATCCATAAATAAAAATAAAGTAAGCTCCTTAATTCCTTTAAGAGATAATACAAAACTTACAAGACTATTAGTAGATGAAAATAAACTTACAAGTTTAGAGGGCATAAATTCTGCAGTTAAATTAAAAGAAATACGCGGTGACTCAAACCAAATAAAGGATATAAGTGCAGTAAAGAAATTAAACGATTTACAACTTGTAAGCCTTATGAAAAATAAAATAAGTGATATAACACCACTTAAAAATGCAAAGAACATTCAAAGTCTATACCTTTCAAATAACAATATAAATGATATAGTGTCTCTTTCGGAAATGGGCAATATGGTAAGAGTATATCTTGACAGTAATAAAATAAGTGATGTATCTTCACTTTCAAGCATGAAAAATCTAAAGACCTTGTACTTGAGTAAGAACGATATAACAAGGATATCAAAGCTTGGAAACCTCACAAAGCTTGAGACTTTGGATGTAGGAGATAACAGCATTTATGATATAAGTCCTATAAATAATATGACATCACTTAAAAATCTAACTCTTACAAATACTGATGTTCCTAAATATATAATAAATTCAATATCTAAAGACATAGATGTAACGGATTAAATCCTATATTTTTAATAAGGAGGCAATTTTATGAACAAGAGAAAGGTTAAAATTTTCATATGCGCTGCGGGAATAATAGCTTGTGTATATAGTACTTCAGCTTTAGCAGGTCCCACAAAAATAGAGGATACAAATGCTATATTTAATAAAGTATTTGGAACTAACATACAAAACACAAATAATATACAATTTAAAGATGAAAATTTAGATAAGGCTGTAAGGGAAGCAATAAATAAACCTAAAGGAAATATTACTAGAAATAATGTGTATGGTTTAACTAAACTTGATGTAGAAGGTAAAGGAATAAAGGATATTTCAGGAATCGAATATCTGGAAAATCTTAAAACTTTAGATTTAAGTAATAATGAAATAGAAGATATATCTCCTATTAAATATCTTAGGTATATTCAAAAGTTAAACTTATGCAAAAATAAAATATCAGATTTAACGCCTCTTGAAAAGTTATATAAATTAGAAAGAATTGTTTTAAGGAACAACAAAATTAAAGACATAGAACCTCTTTCAAAATTAGAAAATTTAAAGGAAATTGATTTATCGAAAAATCAAATAGATAATCCAAGTTATCTTAAAGATCTAAAGAAACTAAAAACAGTAAACCTAGAGAACAATGTTATAGAAGATGGAGAAAAATTAAAAGATTTAACTAACGTTAGTACCCTTATTTTAAGTAAAAACAGTATTGATGATATAGAAGATTTGGATAATTTGAAAAATGTAAGTGTACTTTACCTTGATGAGAATCCGTTTACACAAATAAGTCCTTTGAAGGACCTCCCAAATTTGAAAAAACTTAATTTGGACAAGGATAAAATAAGTGATTTAAAGGAGCTTAAAAAATTTAAAAGATTGCAATGGGTGAAATACAGAAACAAAGAAATTTATAGCATAAACAATTTAAATGAGCTGGTAGAAGATCCAAATGTAGTAGTAACCTTTAAAGATGCTAGTTTAGAAAGAGAAATTAGGAATAAAATTGAAAAGCCCGAAGGGGATATTAAAAAGGGAGAACTTGACAACGTAGTAGAATTAAATCTTTGGGATAAAGGTATTACAGACCTTTCAGGAATAGAAAATTTAACAGATCTTAAAGTATTAAATATAGGTAAAAATGGGATATCTGATTTAACCCCTTTAAAGGATTTAGAAAGTTTACAAAATTTATATATTACAGATACTGATGTTAGTGCTTTAGATCCAATTAAAGATTTAACTAATCTTACTTGTATAGAAGCCACAGATACGAGCATTTCGGATATTTCTTGTATTAAAGATTTGGTTAATTTGAAAACTTTAAATTTAGGAAACACAAATATATCTTCACTTTCAGGAATAGAAAATTTTTCGGATTTAGAGTCGCTGGATGTGGACAAAACTAAAGTTTCAGATTTATCTCCACTGAGTTATCTTTTAAATCTTACAGATTTGAATATAAATGAAGATAAAGTAAGCAATCTCAGTCCAATTTCAAAACTTAAGGATTTAGAGAGATTATCTGCAAATAAAACTAGTATAAGTGCTTTTGAATCTCTGAATAATCTTACAAAGTTAAAATGGATTACTGCTTGTGACATTAATAATCTTACATCTATTAGTGGACTTGAAAATTTAGCTGAACTTAAGGAATTAAGATTAGATAATGATAGTATAAAAAATATAGGGGCTTTATCAAATTTGAAAAATTTAGAAACTTTGAGTTTAAAATCAAATTATATAAGTGATATAAGTCCTCTCTCTAATTTAATTTATATGAAAAACTTATACTTATATGGTAACAACATAAGTAATATAAATTGTCTTGAAAATATGAAATATCTCAGAAAGTTATATATAGATAAAAACAGTATAAGTACCATAAGTGCAGTTAGAGGAATGAAAGATCTGAAAACTTTATCTTTTGGAAATAATTTAGTTTCGGATTTGTCTCCTGTAGCATCTCTTTATAGTTTAGAAAGTATTGATGCTAGTGACAACTATATATCGGATATAAGTGCAGTTAATTCCTTAGATAAATTAAAAGATCTTATAATAACTAATAATAAAGTGCCCGAAGGTCAAATTAATGCCATATCCTCCCGAGTTACAGTGAGCAAATAACATAAATTTCAATGGAAGTAAATGTTCAATAATGATATAATTATTTCATTAATTATAGAGTTTCTAGATTGTAAGTTGAATTATAAAATATCATATAATGACAAATTTAAATTACAACCTATAACAATTTTGGGAGGATTACTATATGAAAAGTAACTCAATGAGAAGATTAGATATGAGATTATCTGCGAAAAAATTATTTGTGGTATTTTGGACTATATTTTTTTTACTTGGTTTTTCATTTACGGCAGCGGCAGCGGACCCGTCACAAGTACTAAATCAAGTGAAAAACGATATTAAAACTTATTATGTAGACAATATACCAGACGGGGTATTAAATGCATCTAGTATAGATGAAGCACTGAAAAAACTTAATGATCCATATACTGAGTATTTTTCTAAAGAGGAAGAGACAAATTTTTTAAATTCAATAAATAATAAAATCTATGGAATAGGCATATATATGTCTCAGGTTCCTTCAGGGATAAAAATAGATTCTGTAGTTGCAAATTCTCCAGCAGAAAATGTAGGGCTTAAGGAAGGGGATATTATAATTTCTGCAAATTCCCATTCTCTTGCTAATATAACACTTGATCAAGCTTCTTCATATATTAAAGGAGATGAAAATACAAATGTTAATCTTGTAATTCAAAGACAGGACAAGGTATTAAGTTTTTCTGTAAAAAGGGGAGAGGTAAGCATTCCAATAGTAGATGGAAAAATGGTGGATAGTAATACTGCATATATCCACATAGCATCTTTTGGAGAAGACACATCACAAAAGTTTAATGAAAAGTTAAAAGAGCTTCAAGCAAATAAACCTGCAAGGTACATAATAGACCTGAGAGATAATGGTGGAGGATATATGGATTCCGCCCTAAATGTAGCAGGAAATTTCATAGGAAAAAATTTAGCACTTATAGTTCAAAATAAGAGTGGTGAAAAAATAGGATATCTGGCAGGAGAACAACGAAATACGATAGACAAGCCTACTATATTTTTGGTGGATAAATATACTGCCAGTGCTTCTGAAATACTCTCTGCAGCAGTGAAGGATTATAAAAAAGCTTTTTTTATAGGAAATACTACTTATGGAAAAGGTGTGGCACAGCAGATGTTTGACCTTTCAGATGGAGGAACATTGAAGCTAACTGTAGAAAAGTTTTATTCTCCTGCAGGTAATACAATACAAAAAGTAGGAATAAAACCTGATTTTGATACAGGTAATGAGAATTCTTTAGCAGTAGCACAATTATTGTCAGGACAGTGCAAAGATGGAACAGACCAGCAAGGACTTCTAAAAGTTACAATAAGTAATGAAAAATTTTATATAGATTTAAGTATTGCTAAAAATGAGGAATATTGGTCTGCCTTTAAGTATATAGTGAATAATATAGATAGATCACAAATTTGTATAGGCACTAAAGATGGATGGGCAAAGGTTCCGGAAGAATACTTTAGCAATATATATAAGTTTTTTTATCCAGAAGATAAGGTTTTAGATACAATGCAGCAGGTGCCACAGGACAAAGAATTTACTGTAATTTTTAACAAAAAAATAAGTTCTGATATGAAGGATAAAATAAATACGGAAATTATAAATGGTACTACTGGTAAAAGGGCTGCTTTTAAAATAGGCAGTATAAAAGACAACAAGGTAGTTATTGTGCCACAAGAAAAATTAGAAAAAGGAAAGACTTACTATATAAAGGTTAATGACACTATAAAGCCAGTTACTGTTAAAAATTAACGAAAGGTAAAAAATGGAAACAACTCATAGATTTTCTTCATTTGAATATAAGGTAATAAAGAAGAATATAAAAAATATAACTATTAAAATTAATGGAAAAGGTGAAGTATATGTAATAGCACCTCTTAATGTTAGTTACCCATCCATAGAGAAAATAGTTGAGAGTAAAATGGAATGGATACAAGAGAATGTAAAAGTTACAAAAAATAGAATTTACACCATGAAGTCCATGGGCCTGTTAGATGGAAAAAAGCTTTTATGGATGGGGAATATTTTAAAGATAGAAATACAGCAGGTGGACATAAAGAAATGTTATGTAGAAATTGCGAAAGATAAAATTGTAGTTTATGGCAAAGATATTTTATTGAAAAATGAGGAAAATATTAAAAAGAGCATATGCGAATTTTATAAACAAAAGGCTAGGGTGATTCTTAGAAAACGGGTGGATATTTATTACAAAAATCTACATACTTATCCCCAAAAAATAATAATTAGGTGCCAGAAGACTAGATGGGGCAGCTGTTCCTCTAACGGTAATATTAATTTCAATTATAAAATATTAATGGCACCTATGGAAATTATAGATTATGTAGTTGTGCATGAACTTTGCCATCTGATACATATGGATCATTCTAGAGATTACTGGAAATTAGTAGAATCTATAATTCCACAATATAAAGATAGAAGAAAGTGGCTTAAATGTAATGGATATATGCTTAATTTCCCCCCAAAATACATATGAATAGTAAGTAAACTTATAGACATTAGAAAAATAATAAAGTAAAATTAAGTAAGTAATTTTAATTGCGAAAGGAAAATAATATGAAATTTTATTTTTTACTTTTGATTGCAGTGGCACTTTCTTTAGATGCCTTTGGGGTCTCACTGTGTGTGGGATTGAATGGCGCAGTGGAGAAAAGAAATAAGTTTCAACTTTCTTTTTCATGTGGATTTTTTCAGTTTTTTTTTGCTATATGCGGTGCTTATGCAGGTTTTCTATTTAATACATATATTGCATCTGTCCCTCAGGTAATTGGAGGAGCATTAGTATCTATAGTAGGTATCCTTATGGTTAAAGAAGGTTTGGGGAATAAAGGAGAATGCATACTCATTAAACCAGGAATGATTCTAGTGCTTGGAGTTTCAGTAAGTATTGATGCATTAGTAATAGGATTTACAACTTTAAATAATATAGCAAATAGGATAGAGCTATTTATTAGCACTGTGTTTATAGGCTTAATTACCTTTATTATGTGTTTATTTGCTTTTTTTATTTCGAAGTACCTCCAGAAAATACATATTGTAAGTAAATATGCAGATTATATAGGGGGAGTAATACTTATTATATTTGGTATTAAAATGATGTTTTTTAAGTGAAAATTTGGGGTGAATTTATGGATGTAGAAAAGTACTTGAGAAAACGTAGAATAAAAGTTACAAAAGCAAGATTAAATATTTTAGATATATTATCTAAGAGTGATAATGCTATAACTGTTGATACTTTATTTGAAAAGTGTAGAGAAAGGAATATAAATGTAGATTTATCCACTATTTATAGATCCTTAGAATTATTTGAAAATAAGAAAATTGTTAGAAAATTTGATTTGGGTGAAAATAAATATAGTTATGCTATAATGAGAAAAAAGCATAAGCATATATTGGAGTGTAAAATATGCCATAAAGAAGTAGAAATAGACTGTCCTATGCAGCAAATAGAGGAAATTATAAAAAGCAAAACGGGCTTTGTATTTGAAGATGAAGAACTGGATTTTAAATTAAATGGAATATGTGCAGATTGTAGAAAGATAAAAAGTAGTAAAAACTAAAGAATCTTATTTTAAAGTTATCTGTGTGGGATATACTTTTTTTATTTTCCACACTCCTCTAGCATTTTTTTGTGTAAATATGGTATATTCTAGCTTTTCATGTGGCATTTTAGCAGATATACCAGAAACTTTAATAAATGCAACTGTTCCATTGGAAAAATACATATTTATATTACCCATGTTGTACAGCTTATATCTATTAAAAATGCCAGTAGTAAAATAATTTTTAACTGCGTAGTTAATATCTCTACATTTATATGATACATATATTTTTTCTATCATTGTAACGGTAAGTAAAATACTTATAAATATAATTATAAATTTTTTCATAATCTCCC
Organism: Clostridium sp. AWRP; assembly: GCF_004006395.2. Lineage (NCBI taxonomy): Bacteria > Bacillati > Bacillota > Clostridia > Eubacteriales > Clostridiaceae > Clostridium > Clostridium sp. AWRP. The sequence goes on from NZ_CP029758.2 coordinate 618,443, forward strand.
TCCATATAATGGAAATAGTGTATTAATATTATAATATACAAATTTACAAAATAAGTAAATACTTATTTTTATTTATATAGAAAAATATTTTGTAAAGTTAGAATTTATGTGACAGTTAGGTCATTTTTAATTCTAAATTATTTAAATTTTTACGGTTGTATGGTATTATTTTATTAAGAAACATTACAATGCAAAACTTTATTGGGGTGAAATTATGAGACTGGAATTTATAGATAGGGTTATGGAAGAAGACGTACTTGGAAAGAGCATATTAACCTGTGAAGGACAAGTTTTATTACGAGCAGGAGTAAAGTTGAACAGTAATTATATAGATAAATTAAAAAAATTAGGTGTATTTTATGTATATGTAGAAGATGAAAGATTAGAAGATGTATATGTCGAAGATGAAAAATTGGCACAGCTTAAACAGTCTACTATGAAAAGTATGTCAAAAGTAATGGTAAATTTAAATAATTATGATGAAAAGGGATTAAGACAATCTTTAAAAACAGTAGAAGAAATGATTAATTATATAGTTGATGTTGGAGATGTAAATAAAAGTCTTTATGACATACAAACGTATGACAATTATACTTTTGTTCACTCAATAGATACTTGTGTAATGGCTTCTTTTTTAGGAATTTCAGCAGGATACAATGGATTTAATATAAAGGAACTTGGTGTGGGAGCTATCTTACATGATGTAGGAAAGACAAAGGTGCCTATAGAGATATTGAATAAAAAAGGTAAGTTGACGGATGGAGAATTTGCTGAAATAAAAAAGCATCCCCTACATGGTTCAAAAATCTTAAAAAAGGTTTTGGGTACATACAGTCCTATAATTAAAATAGTTGAACAGCATCATGAGAGAGTTGATGGTAGAGGATATCCCTATGGACTTACTGATAAACAGATAACAAATTTTGCAAAAATGGTTTGTATATGTGATGTATATGATGCTGTTAGTAATGATAGGTGTTATAGAAAAAAATTTCGCCCTAATGATGCTTATGAACTCGTACTTTCAGGTAGTGGAACTAGTTTTGACCAAAAAATAGTATCCTATTTCAAAAATACATTTGCTGTTTATCCACTTGGATGCTGTGTTAAGTTATCAAATGGAGTTAAAGGTTATGTTATAAGGCAAAACAGAGGATTTCCTGATAGACCGGTGATAAGGGTATTACAAGATTCTGAAACTGGGGCTAACATATCAGGTTATGAAGTCGATTTACTTCAAAATCTAAGCGTAATCGTAGAAGAAATAGTATAAAATAACGTATACAGCGTATTATAAATGTGGGAAATGTTAATAACTCAATTTCTTCACATAAGAAATTAGTATAATATAAAAATATTGTTTTGCAATTTTTTTAAAATGCGAAGGTTGAGTTATACTTATTGGTGTATTCGTTTTTTTAGGAGAAAAATATGAGTTCGTATATTGATAATTTAATAGACAGGTTATACAAAAACTATAATTTTAATATTATAGAGATAGAAGGCATAAATGGAATATGCGGTAGATGGGCGTTGTGCAGAGAACAAAATTCTATTATGGAAGTAGTTTTCTTTTCTAAGGTGGAAAGTTATAGAAATATAAATGTTGAAGATATAAAGTTACGTTTAAAAAATCTATCTGACAATAAAAGTGTAAGACTTGTACAAATAGTGCTAGATAGGGAAGTACATGCCACAGTGGATAAAAATAATAATCCACAATGTGGATTAATTTTTTTAAATCCTTATTTAAGTCAAATAACTTTGTATACTCCTGATTTAGAGCAATTAGCTAAAGAAATATATAATTGTATGATTTATGTAAAACAAAGTACTTTAGCAAATAAACAGTCAAAGAACATATATAAAATGAAAGACCTAATTGTGACATGGATAATAATAGCTTTAAATGTTTCTGTATATGTAGTAACAGCATACCTTTCTGGAAATGTATTTGATAGTGATGTAAATGTACTTGTATTTATGGGAGCTAAGGTTAACTCACTTATAGCTTCAGGTGAGTATTATAGGCTTTTTACTTGTATGTTTTTACATGCTGGAATAGTTCATTTAGGAGTAAATATGTATTCACTTTATATAATGGGTTCTTTTGTTGAGAAAGTGTATGGCAAAGTTAAATATATAGTGATGTACATTATATCAGGTTTAGTTTCTTCGGTATTTAGTTTTATGTTTTCGGCATCTATTTCAGTAGGAGCTTCAGGAGCAATATTTGGACTTTTAGGGGCGGCGTTGGTATTTGCGATAAAGATGAAGCATAAAATTGGTAAGGAATTTTTAATGAATGTATTATCTATAATTGTGGTAAACCTTATAATAGGATTTTCTATAGCAAATGTAGATAATTTTGGACACTTAGGAGGACTTGTAGGAGGAGTAGTTATAACATATTTATTGGGCAATGTAAAGGACATCGCCCAATAAATAGCTTTCACAGTTTAAGCAAATTACGATCTAAATGAATTCACAATTCACAGTTCACAATGCACAATTTCGGTAGATTTTTCTCCGCTATGCTGCGAAAAATTTTAAATTTAAAGCTTATTGAAGCTTTGCTTCAATAGTGTTATATTTTAGATTTTCTGAAGTTTTAACGGAAGAAAATCATCCTTAATTGTGAATTGTGCATCGTGCATTATGAATTAATTGTTAAATAAATAAATCTTTTAAATCATTTGAAAATAAGGTTTCTTTTTCCATAAGCAGTTGAACTGTGGCTTTAAGGCAGTGTCTATTTTCAATAAGAATATTTTTTACATCATTATATATTGAATCTGTAAGATACTTACACTCTTTGATAATCTCATTTTGACTTATATTTAAATCTGACAGTTCCCTCATGTTTAAAAGACCTAAAGTGCTTCCCATTCCATATTGAGTCACCATTTTAAAGGCTATGTTTGTGCTATGCTGAAGATCATTATAGGCACCTGTGGTTACATAATCTGCTCCAAAGATAACTTCTTCAGCAGCTCTTCCGCCTAAAAGTACCATTATTCTTTTACGTAAGTAATCTTTATTTTGATAGAGCTTGTCCTCAGGTATGCTTAATGTATAACCTCCAGCTCCCTTAGTACTTGGAATGATTGTTATTTTGGAAATCTTTTCATTTGGAAGTACTTTTGAGGATACTAGAGCATGGCCTACTTCATGGTAAGCAGTTATTCTTTTATCTATATCTTTTATATAATTCCTATCTTTTTTCTCGTACCCTGTTAGTACTATGGAAAAAGCTTTATCAATGTGCTTGTTTTCTATATAAGTACTATCTTCTTTACAGGCGAGTATTGCAGCCTCATTTATTAAGCTTTCAATTTTTGCACCTGAAAAGTAAGAAGTTTTTTGAGCCCACTCGTGTATATCTATATTGTCTACAGGTTTATTTTTTAAGTGTAGGGATATAATTTTTTCCCTTGAAGAAATGTCAGGAAGAGTTACTTCTATATGTCTGTCAAATCTTCCAGGCCTTAAAAGGGCAGGATCTAGCATATCTAATCTATTTGTGGCAGCTATTATTACAATTCCCTCTTTTTCATTAAATCCAGACATTTCTGTAAGCAGAGCATTTAAAGTTTGATCTCTTTCATCAGAGCCTCCGGTACTTCCTGAGCCATCTCTCTTTTTACCTATAGCGTCTATCTCATCTATAAATATAACCGCTTTTCCAGATTTATTGCTTTTAGCCTTTTTAAATAACTGCCTTATACGGCTGGCACCTACACCTACATATACTTGTACAAAATCAGAGCCTGAGACAGCATAAAATGGGACATCTGCTTCACCTGCAATGGCTCTTGCAAGGAGAGTTTTTCCGGTTCCTGGCTCACCAAATAACAAAATACCTTTTGGCATTCTTGCACCATAAGATGTATATTTTTTAGGGTTCTTTAAGAAATCAACTATATCCTGGACACTCTCTTTAGCTTCTTCATTTCCCGCTACACTTTTAAAATTGCAATTAGAATCTTCTATGGCAGAAGCATCTAAAGAATCGAGCGATACTATTTTTTTGGAAGATTTGTTAGAAAACTTAAGTGCCATAAAAACAGCTGCCATAATAGAAATTACAAGTATAGTAGCAGGATAAGCTTGCCTGTTATTTATAGTATACTGCTCAGATACACTTATTCCATCTTTTAAAAGCACTTCTTTAGCGTTAGGGGTTCTAGGATTATCGGTATCATATATGCTGCCGTTTTTTAATTTTACTCTTATTTTTGGGGAATCTGTCATATACACTTCTAGTACTATTTTGTTTGATACATCTTTTTGAAACGAAACATATGACTTATAAGGTATAGAGCTGTTACTATAATTCATAAACAGTAATATGCAAAGAGATAAAATAGAGGTTAAAATAGGAATTATTATAAACTTATTTTTTATCTTTTTCATTTAAGTTCTCCTTTCTTGAGATAGATTCTCTATAGTGATTTATATATTAATTAACTTAAAATTATAAGTTCTATAGTCAAATCTTGCAAAAATAAACGAAACTTTATAAAATCATATAATGATATTATAATATTTTTATAAATTAGTCTAATTAAAATCATAAATTTTGCTAAAGTAATTTATGGAACTAGTATAGGAATTTTAGAATTGTTTATTGCAGAAATTTTAATTTACTGTATACTTTATAATAAGAAGTTTGTAAATTTAGGGAGGAGATTTGTATATGAAAGTGTCCTTTGGAAAAGCCATTTTGACAGAACAAGATATACTTGGTATAGTTCATGAGTATGTGAATATAGAGGGACTTAATATAGAAAATATAAGTATAAATGAAATAATAACAATAGAGGGGACATATAAGAGCAAAATATCTGTAAATTTTCAAGTTAATATGGGACTAGGAAATATAAATAACAATATAATAAATTTAAAAATATTTGATGTACATGTGTATAAGTTTAAAGTATTCAAAAATGTAAAAAATATTGTTCTTAAGAGGTTATTAGATGACTTTTCTCCTTATGGGGTAGAGGTGGACAGAGATACAGTAAGAGTTGATTTAAACCTGGCAGTAAAGCTTATACCTTACTTTAATCTCAAATTAAAAAAAGTAGAAATACTTCCAAGGGCATTAGAGGTTGAAGCAGAAGATATAAGATATGAGGAAAAAAAGAAATTTCCAAACATAGAGAAAAAGAAAAGAAGTATACTTATTTTAGATAAGTATCATAAGTTTAGAAAAGAAGTTGTAAGTAAGGTGCCGCAAAAATATGAAAAAATTGTAGAGTATGCGATGCTTATACCGGATATTATAATGCTATTTATAAGATTATTTAAGGACAAAAGGGTTAAAATAAAGGTTAAAATTATGTTGTCAGGCGTAATAGCTTACCTTGCAAGTCCTATAGATATAATACCTGATTTTATACCTTTTGTTGGGAAAATAGATGATGTCGCTCTGGCGTTTTTTGCGCTTAATAGTATAATAGATGAAATACCAGAAGAAATTATAATTGAAAATTGGCAGGGTGAGGAGAACATAATTCTGGTTACAAGAGAAGCAGTAAAATATATTACAAAAATAATTGGAAGTGCAAATGTTTCTAAGGTTCTAAATCAGCTAGGCAATGTATTCAAATCATCTGAAAGAAAAGAAAAAGAGGGGAGAAGTGTTACATAAGGGATTAATATAACACGTAAATTGATATGGTTAAGAAAGTATATGCTATAAAAGAAGGATATGATTTTGAAAAAAATGAAAAGGTTGAAAATATTATAGTAAACACCTGGGGAGAATGTCTAAAATGTGTAAAAGGCGTTAAAGGTGCTGCATATAAGAGCTTTAAAGATATAAATTCAGCTTTGGAATATTTAAAAGGAGAGGATAAGCTTCTAAAAAAATCTGAGGGCAGCTATCCTAAAGATTGTTTGCATGTATATGTGGATGGAAGTTATAACATTTCAACGGAAATGTATTCTTATGCGTTGGTGGCAGTTAAAGGTAATGTAGTTTATTATATAGAAAGCGGTGCACATTCTTGTGAAGAAGGTAAAAATATTAGGCAAATATCTGGGGAATTGAAAGCAGCAGTTAGAGGAGTACAATATGCCCTGTCTGAGGGAGAGAAAAAAGTTGTTTTATTCCACGACTATGAAGGAACCTGCAAGCATGCCCTTGGGTTATGGGAGAGAAAAGAAGCTTCATCTATAAAATATTATGAAGAAATGAACGAGCTTATGAAAAACATTGAAGTTATATTTGTTAAAGTAGATAGTCATACTGGGGATTTGTTTAATGAATTGGCAGATGAAAAGTGCAAGGAAAAGTTGCAAATAGAATCAAAAAAAAGTGTTCAAAAATGGTTAATGAATAATGAGATAAAGACAGCTAATGATGAAGTAAAAAATGAGATATTAAAAATTGCACCTAAAGGTGAAAAAAATATAATAGTTATTGATATATAAAAATGTAAAAATTAAGCTGTTTAAAAAAAATAAATTTGCATAATCTATCTATAGAATTAAGTTTATAATTTTAATTCCAATTTAATTTAAAGGACGTAAAAATCATAGTTATGTAAAAGAAAAAGCATTTTTTAAAGAGAGGAGTGTAGCAAAATGCGTGGAAAGTTTGTAGCAGGTGCAGTAATTGGCGCAGCAGTAGGAATGATGGTAGTACCAGAATTAGATAGATCTAAAAAGAGAATGATAAGAAAAACTTCTAAATACTTAAAAAATACTGCAGGAAATATGTATGGTGGAGTTATGAATTGGATGAAATAGCATAGGAGCTTAAATAAGTGCAATGTAAAATGTACACTTTTAATAATAAAGATGTGCATTTTACATTGTTTTTTTATTAATTTAGACTATATTGTTTAGATTTATGGTAATGCACTTTTATTTTTTTAAAGTTTTTATTTTATAATTAAAAATATGTTATAATGATACTAATATAGAATAATATTTTAATATGGTTTAAAAATTATCCTAAACAAAAATTTAAATATTACATATAATTTCAATTATATGTAATATCTAGATATTGTTATCTCAAAGTATGGCTTTTATTTTTTATATATTAAAAAAAATGTAGCATATTGGAACAGATAGGCATGAAACAAAAATTGTGATTAATAAAGGAAGAGTGAATGATGGAAATACTTTCTTTAGGAGAAAAAATAAAGAGAAGAAGAAAAGAACTCAATATGACTTTAAAAGATTTGGCAGGGGATAGAATTACACCTGGGCAAATAAGTTTGGTGGAATCAGGAAAGTCAAATCCTAGTATGGATTTACTAGAATACTTAGCAAGGGAATTGAATACTTCCATTGAGTATTTAATGGAGTCAGAAGAGACTCAAGCACAAAAAATATGTACTTATTTTGAAAATATAGCTGAATCTTATATAATAAGCGGGAGTTTGAATCAATCGGAAAAGTATATAGAAGAGGCTATATACTACTCAGAAAAGTATTCCCTACAATATGAAAAAGCAAAAAATTTATATTTAAAGGGGACAATCTATACAGCGAGAAAAGAATATCCTATTGCCCAACAGCTTTTATTGTCTGCTAATGTTGTTTTTATAAAAAATAATAAATATGAAGAAATTATAAAAACTTTTATAAATTTAGGGAAGATTACAATAAGCATGAAATCATATCATGCTTCCAGCAGTTATTTGCAGCAGGCAGAGAATGTATATAAAGAAAATAATATAGGAAATGATTTCTTGCTTGGACAAATATATTATTATACAGCATGTATAAATTTTAAATTAGAAAATATGGAAGAAGCAATAAACTATTCTTATCTGGCAAATGAGAAGTTTAGGCAGATAGATAATAGGGAAGAGTATGCTAAAAGCTTATTTTTACTTGCAGAAGAGTATAATAAAAAGGGAGATATAAATAATGCAATAAAGTATTCTAAAAAAACATTAAATGTATACAGAAAATTAGAAGATATGATAAATACTGCAAAAATTGAAAATAATCTAGGTAAACTTTTTGGAGAGTTTAATAATATTGAAGAATCATTTATACATTTAAATAAAGCAAAAGAATTGCGAATGAAATGTAAAGATGGCAAGATTGTGGACACGCTTATAAATATATGTGAAAATTATATAAAATTAAAGGATGTTATAAATTCAAGGAAAGTTCTAGAAGAAATAAGGGACAAGATAGACGAAAAAAATAGTAAATCATTAGTATATTATTACATGATGAAATTTAGAATAAATATGATTGAATGTAATAAAAACGAAGCAGAAAATACATTAATTGATGCATTGAACTTTGCGAAAAAAATGAATTATACTAAAGAAGCTGCGGATATATCAATAAAACTTGGAAAATTTTACGAAGATAGTAAGATGGATAAGGAAGCAGCTAAATATTTAAGTGAGGGTGTTGAAATTTTTAAAAAGATTGGAATATTAAAAGAGTATTAAATAAAATAGGTGATAATTATGGAGATACTTTCTACTGGAGAAAAAGTTAAAAGAGCACGCATATATAAGGGATATACTTTGAAGGAACTGTGTAATAGTAAGATATCAATTTCTAAAATGAGCTGCATTGAAAATGATAAAATAAAACCAGAAGATTGGATTTTAGAATTTTTATCAGACAAACTTGAAATTAGTTTTGAGTATCTAAAATTAGATATAAAAAATCAAATAATAAAAAATGTACATGATATTGAGAAAAAACAAGATAAAAAAAATTATGAAAAAAATTTAGTATATAATTTTAAATTTGCTGAACGGTATAACTATGATGATATATGTTTTAGGATAATACATCTCTTATTTAACTATTATCTAGAAAAAAGTGAATTAGAAAAATTGCATAATATAATTGTAAAGTATTATGAATATTTACAAAGAAATTTTTCTAAAGAAAAAGCAGCCCTGTACTATATGGATGTTGGCAAATATTTTTTTAAAACAAAAGAATTTTTGCAGGCGATAAACTATTATGATAATGTGTTAGGTATTGCAGCAGAAACTGGTAGTAATGAACTATTGTCAAAAGTTACATATAATAAAATAATCTGCTTTATTGCTCTTAATGATTATGAAAAGGCTTATGAATTGTCTGGTGCAATTACAAAATTGCTAAACATGATAGATGGAGACATAAAAAAGGCAAAAATGTATCATGTTTTAGCAATACTTTCTTTAAAAAATGATACTGAGAAATTCAAATTATATGAAAAAAAGGCAAATGAATTTTATAAAGATAATTTAAAAGATAAATCCATATCTATGGTTGACTATGCTGCAGTTATGTTTACTTCAAATATGAGTGAAAAGGCAGTATTTTATATAAATGAAGCACTGAATATATATCCTAAAGAGTGTGCAGTGGAATTTGCTAATTTTGTAATAAAAATAGTAGGTATTTTGATAAAAAATCAAATTTGGGATAGAGCTGAAAGTATATGTGATAGAGCTTTAGATTGTTCTATAAAATTAAATGATATAGTTCTTATAGAAAGAGCATACTATTATAAAGCATTGATATTTATAAGAAAAGGTCAACTAGCTGAAGGGGAAATGTATATGAATCTTTCACTTGATGCTCTATCTAAATTTGAAACAAATACCTGCAAGTATGAAAGATATATGGAAATAGGATGTATGTATTATGATATGAAAAAGGTTCAAGAGGCTCTTAAATATTTTAATATTGCCATTGATTTAAAACAAAAATATAATTTTTTATAGTTTTATTTAGAAAACTGAAAAAATTATATTTTGTTGTCCAATAAATTAAATTAATCTAAAGAGGTTTAGAAAGGAGGAGCTGCGTTAAAACTTGTTTTAAGTTTTACGTGACGTATTTTTATTATGAACATAGACAAACTTACAATAAAAGTTCAAAATGCAATGAATGAGGCCCAACTTACAGCAGTGAGATATAATCATCAACAGGTAGATGTGATTCATATGTTTTCAGCTTTAGTGTTTGAGCAAGATGGACTCATTCCAAATATATTTGGAAAGATGTCTGTAGATTTAAAATCTCTGGTAAAGGAAACTAAAGATGTTTTAGACAAGATGCCTAAAGTGATGGGAGAAGGAGCACAAAGTTCCTCCGTCTATGCAACTAGAAGGTTTGAAGATGCTTTTTTGCAGGCAGAAAAGATAGCTCAAAAATTCAAAGATTCATATATAAGTGTAGAGCACGTAATGCTTGGTATCATGGAAGTTCACTCTCCTGACGTAGATGGCATACTTAAGAAATTTGATATTACAAAGGATGCATTTTTAGAAGCCTTGTCTCAAGTAAGGGGAAATCAAAGGGTTGAAACTCAGGATCCAGAGGGAACTTATGAGGCACTTGCCAAGTATGGTAGAAATCTTGTGGAAGAGGCAAAAAAGCATAAACTTGATCCGGTTATAGGTAGAGATGAAGAGATAAGAAGAGTTGTTAGAATACTTTCAAGAAGAACTAAAAATAATCCTGTACTAATAGGTGATCCGGGGGTAGGAAAAACTGCTATAATTGAAGGACTGGCAGAGAGAATTGTAAGAGGAGATATACCAGAGGGATTAAAGGATAAAATAATATTTTCCCTAGATATGGGAGCATTAATTGCTGGTGCCAAATTTAGGGGAGAATTTGAAGAAAGATTAAAGGCCGTATTAAAAGAAGTACAGAAAAGTGAAGGCAAAATAGTACTTTTTATAGATGAAATTCATACCATAGTTGGAGCTGGAAAAACAGAAGGTTCTATGGATGCTGGAAATTTAATAAAGCCAATGCTAGCAAGAGGTGAACTCCACTGTATAGGGGCAACTACTTTTGATGAATACAGAAAATATATAGAAAAAGATAAGGCTTTGGAGCGAAGATTTCAACCTGTGGTTATAGATGAACCTACTGTTCAGGATTCTATCTCTATACTTAGAGGACTTAAGGAAAAATTTGAAATCTATCATGGCATAAGAATTCATGATTCTGCTATTGTGGCTGCTGCAAAGCTTTCAGATAGATATATAACAGATAGGTATCTTCCAGATAAAGCTATAGATTTAATTGATGAAGCTTGTGCTATGATAAGAACTGAAATTGACAGTATGCCAACTGAAATGGATAATGTTAAAAGAAAAATATTCCAGCTACAGATTGAAAAAGAGGCTCTTTCCAAAGAAAAAGATAGTGCATCTATAGAAAGGCTTAAGTCAGTAGAAAAGGAACTTAGTAATCTTAAAGACAAAGATAATGAAATGACTGCTAAATATGAAAAGGAAAAGTCAAATATAACTGAGGTTAGAAATTTGAAGAAACAGCTTGATGAAGCAAGAGGACAAATTGAAAAAGCAGAGAGGGAATATGATTTAAATAAAATTGCAGAATTAAAATATGGTGTTATTCCTAAACTGGAAAGTACTATAGATGAAAAAGAGCAATCTATTAAAGAAAACAATGAAGCTGCAATGTTAAAGGAAGAAGTTACAGAACAGGAAATATCTCAGATAGTATCTAAATGGACTGGAATACCTGTTTCAAAATTGGTAGAAGGGGAAAGACAGAAATTAGTAAAATTAGAGGATGAACTTGCAAAGAGAGTTATAGGCCAGAAGGAAGCAGTTACAGCAGTTTCGAATGCTGTACTTAGAGCAAGAGCGGGTATGAAAGATCCTAAAAGGCCAATAGGTTCTTTTATATTTTTAGGACCTACAGGTGTAGGTAAAACTGAGCTTGCAAAAACTTTAGCAAGGACACTGTTTGATAGTGAAGAAAACATAATAAGAATAGATATGTCAGAGTATATGGAAAAATATTCTGTTTCGAGACTTATAGGAGCTCCTCCAGGATATGTAGGATATGACGAAGGAGGTCAGCTTACGGAAGCAGTGAGAAGAAAACCATATAGTGTAATATTATTTGATGAAATAGAAAAGGCCCATGAAGATGTGTTTAATATATTCCTTCAAATATTAGATGATGGAAGGCTTACTGATAATCAGGGTAAGGTAGTTGACTTTAAAAATTCTATTATAATTATGACTTCTAACATAGGAAGTAGTTATTTATTACAGAACAAAAGCAGTAATGGGATAGATAAAGATGTAAGAGACAAAGTAATGAATGATATGAAATTTAAATTTAAGCCTGAATTTTTAAATAGACTAGATGATATAATAATGTTTAAGCCACTAAATACAGAAGAAATTAAGTTCATAATAGATATATTCCTAAAAGATATAGAAAATAGGCTTAAGGAGAAAAATATATCCATACAAATAACCCTAAAAGCAAAAGAAGTTATGGCAGAAGAAGGTTATGATCCTGTTTATGGAGCAAGGCCTTTAAAAAGATATATAGAAAACGTTCTGGAAACGTCTATTGCAAAGAAGATAATTAATGGAGATATATATACAGGCTGCAGGGTAAGAGTAGATTATGAGGATGATAAGTTTAAAATAGAAAAACTATAATTATTTATTAAAATAAAGGTTACCATATATGATAGAAGATTAAAAAAGAGGGTGCTTTTTATGAAAAAACCTGTCTATTCAATCATATATGGTATTTTTATCTATTTATTTGTAATTGCTTGCATAACCTTAATATGTAAATGGAATTGTGTAAAATATAACTTTGCGGGAGAGAGAAAAAATATTGTTTTAGCTAAAGATAATGCACCAACGTATTCTAAAGAAGTATTCTTAACTTTTGATGATGGTCCTTCTGTAAATAACACTACAAAGATATTAAATATATTACAACAAAATGGAGTAAAAGCCACCTTTTTTATAGTAGGTGAAAAGGCAAAAGAAAATCCTTCTATATTAAAGCAGATAAGTGACAGCGGTATGAGTATAGGAGTACATACATATTCTCACAATTATAAAGAGATGTACAGCAGTTTGGATGCATATTTAGAGGATTTTCAAGTTTGTAAAAATATAATAAAGAATATAACGGGAAAAGATTCTATAATATTTGTGAGACTTCCAGGTGGGTCAGATAATTTAGCAGCAAGTGTAAGCAATTTAAATATTATAAAGAAGACTTTAAAGGGAAACGGAATGAAGTATGTAGATTGGAACGTGGTCTCAGGGGATGCAGATAAACGTTTTGTGCCCAAAGATATCATAAAACAAAATGTAATAGATGGATGCAAGGACAAAAAAATTGCAGTAGTTTTGATGCATGATTCTTACTATAAAACTTCTACAGTGGAAGCACTGCCAGACATTATAAGTTATTTAAAAAAGGAAGGCTTTGCTTTTAGAACTTTTGATGGTATAACTTTAGAGGAAGAGTTTAGAATGAGGGATAAAGGAATCATTAATAGATGACTAAAATTATAGAGAGTTTCTAAACGAGAAATAAAATTAGTATAAAGGTTGTTTCAAAAATGAAATCTGTTTTAATTTTGAAACAACCTTTTATTTTTACAAATTGAAGGTACTTAACCTAACATAGTGTAATATATATGTTTCAGAAGTAAAACAGTGTATTTAAATCTTAATTGAAAAAGCTTCATATTGTGGGAAAAATATATTGGCACGATAGTTGCTAATAAGAAATGATGTAAACATATTTTAGATGTTAATTCATTTTGCGGAAAAGAAAAAAATAGTATACTTTACATTTTGCAATGATATATGAATATAATCAATACATCTAAAGTATAAATAGTAATATGAGATTAGAGGTGTATATTTTGAAAAAAGATACAATATTTATTACAGGTTATGCTAAACTTCCAAACGGAATAACGATAACCGAGCTTTATAATGAAATGGTAATGGGAGTTGTTTTAAATAGACATTCAGGAGAAATAAAAGATGTTGAATGCTCGTTTATAACGAATACCGCAAAAAAATATACAAGGGAATTATTAATAGGCAGAAATTTGAATGATGCTAAGGAAATAATGAGGGATATAGAAGACAATTACTTTGGAATGGCTAAAAAATCTTTTATGGCGGTATTAATGAACTGTTATGAAAGATATAAAATGATAGGCAGAGAAAATAGAAAAACTAGGAAAGAATAATTTAATAAATTCGCCATTTTGTTATGGTATAAGGGAGTATACCTTTATGTAAAATTAACAAAAAAAACGGCATTAGTATATTGAAAAATATGCTAATGCCGTTTTTTTAAATATATTAATTATTTGTTTAAAGAGGGGATAGTATGATTACAGATAGAATAAGAGATAAAAAACTTTTGAAATATGTAGGTACGGCTAATGAAGCAGCACAGTTCATAAAAGATGGGATGACTGTAGGAACCAGTGGTTTTACATTTTCAGGATATCCTAAGGTAGTACCCATCGCACTGGCAAATAGAGTAAAGGAAGGTGCCCAAATTAAAATAAACTTATTTACAGGTGCTTCCGTAGGAGACGAGCTTGACGGAGAATTAGCTAGAGCTGGGGCAATTAATAGGAGGTTTCCATATCAAACTCATAAAGATATTAGAAATGCTGCCAATTCAGGTGAAATTAGTTATGTAGATGCTCATCTAAGTATGGCACCACAATTTGTGGATTATGGGTTTATGGGGAAAATAGATGTGGCAATAGTAGAGGCCGTTGGAATAACTGAAGAAGGTTATATTATACCGACCACATCTGTAGGTAATACAGCTACTTATGTTAGAAACGCAGATATTGTAATTGTAGAAATAAATGAAAGTCAGCCTATTTCACTTTTAGGAACGCATGATATATATATACCTGAAAAGCCTCCTTTAAGGCAAGCAATACCTATAACCCATGTAGGAGATAGAATAGGAACTGACTATATAGTTTCAGATCCTAAAAAAATAAAATGCATAGTCTTTAGTGATATAAAAGATAATGCCAGAAAGGTTGCACCAATAAATGATGTAAGTAGAAAAATGGCAGAAAATCTAATGGATTTTCTAAATAATGAAGTAAGACATGAAAGACTTCCTGAAGACTTACTTCCACTTCAATCAGGAGTTGGTTCAGTTTCAAACGCAGTACTTGCAGGGCTTGAGAAATCAAAGTTTAATAATTTACAAATATTCACCGAAGTTGCACAGGATTCAGTATTTAATTTAATGGATGAAGGCAAAATTTCAGTAGCATCTGCTACAGCTATATCTCTATCTGAAGAAGGTCAGAAAAAATTTTATAGAAAAATTGATGAATACAGGAAAAAAATTATATTAAGACCTCAGGAGATAAGTAATAATCCTGAATTGGTTAGGAGACTTGGTGTAATAGCAATGAATACAGCCATAGAAGCTGATATATATGGCAATGTCAATTCGAGCCAAATATTAGGATCAAAAATGATGAATGGAATAGGTGGTTCAGGTGATTTTACAAGAAGTGCTTATATTTCTATATTTACGACAGAATCAGTAGCTAAAAATGGTGAAATATCGTCAATAGTACCAATGGTGCCTCATTGTGATCACTCAGAGCATGATGTAGATGTTATAGTAACAGAACAAGGTGTAGCCGACCTTAGGGGACTATCTCCAAAAGAGAGGGCAAAAGTTATAATAGAAAATTGCAGTAATCCTTGTTACAGGCCAATGCTAAAAGATTATTTCAAAAGGGCATGTCAGGGAAAAAATATTCATACCCCGATGTTACTTAATGAGGCGCTATCATGGCATCAAAGATATAAAGAAACCGGCAGCATGAAAATTAAAGCCGGTAAATGTGAAGGAAGGGATCAATTAAATGTTTGATGAAAAAAAACTAGATGAAGTAAAAAGGACAAAGAAAGATTGGGAAGATGGTACTCTTTCAAAAGCTCTTGGAAGATTTCCTGAAAGAAAGAAGGTTTTTAAAACAACATCAGATATAGAAGTGAAGAGGGCTTATACTCCTGATGATGTAGACAAACTTGATTATGTGAAAGATTTGTCTTTACCCGGGGAATATCCTTATACAAGAGGCGTTCAACCTACAATGTATAGGGGTAAATTATGGACGATGAGACAATATGCAGGGTTTGCGACTGCAGAAGAGTCAAATAGAAGATATAAATATCTTTTATCTCAAGGACAAACGGGACTTAGTGTAGCTTTTGATTTACCAACACAAATAGGCTATGATTCAGATCACGAACTTTCAGAAGGTGAAGTTGGAAAAGTTGGAGTTGCAATAGATTCACTTATGGATATGGAAACTTTATTTGATGGGATACCACTTGATAAGGTAAGCACTTCTATGACAATAAATGCTCCAGCATCAGTATTGCTTGCAATGTATGTTGCAGTAGCAGAAAAGCAGGGTGTAACTTCTGATAAATTAAAAGGTACTATACAAAATGATATTTTAAAAGAATATGTAGCAAGGGGGACATATATATTCCCTGTTGAACCATCAATGGGATTGATTACACATATATTTGAATTTTGTTCAAAAAATCTTCCAAAATGGAACACAATATCCATATCAGGCTACCACATAAGAGAAGCTGGATCAACAGCAGTTCAAGAAGTTGCATTTACTATTGCTGATGGAATTGCATATGTTGAAGCAGCAATAAAAGCAGGTCTTGATGTTGATAAATTTGCACCGAGATTATCATTTTTCTTTAATGCCAATAATGGAATGTTTCAGGAAATAGCTAAATTTAGGGCTGCAAGAAGAATATGGGCGAGAATAATGAAAGAAAGATTCCATGCTAAAAATCCTAAATCATTGAAACTGAGATTTCATACTCAAACTGGTGGATGTACTCTTACAGCACAACAGCCTGATAACAATGTAGTAAGGGTTGCAATACAGGCCTTGTCAGCTGTACTTGGAGGTACTCAGTCGCTCCATACAAATTCTAAAGATGAAGCACTGGCTTTGCCTAGTCAGGATTCAGTAAGAGTTGCACTTAGAACTCAGCAGATTATAGCTTATGAAAGTGGAGTAGCCGATACTATTGATCCACTTGCAGGTTCATATTATGTGGAATCTTTAACAGATGAGACGGAGAAAAAAGCATTAGAATATATTAAAAAAATAGATGAATTAGGTGGAGCTGCAAAAGCCATCGAAAAGGGATATATACAAAAAGAAATAGAAGACAGTTCATATAGATATCAAAAAGAGGTAGAATCTGGTGAACAAGTAGTTGTAGGAATAAATAAATTCCAAATGGAAGAGGAATCACCTAAAGGTCTTTTAAAGGTTGATCCTGCAGTAGGTGAGAGACAAAAGGAAAAACTTAAAAAATTAAAAGATAAAAGGGATTCAAAAGCAGTAAGTGAAAAACTTGTTGCTTTAGAAGGTGCAGCTAAAAATGGAGATAACCTTATGCCTTTTATAATTGATTCTGTAAAACAATACGCTACTTTAGGTGAGATATGTGATGTCTTAAGAGGAGTTTTTGGGGAATACAAGTAAATAAGTTTGATGACATACATGGATTGAAAATATATAGTTTCATGGTAAAAGTATGTTCTCCTTTCAATACTGAATAGACAAGTTATTATTTATAAATTAAATATGGAGGTTGAAAAGATGGATAGACCAATAAGAGTTTTAGTTGCAAAACCTGGATTAGATGGACATGATAGAGGAGCTAAAGTTATAGCTAGAGCACTTAGAGATTCAGGAATGGAGGTTATATATACAGGACTCAGACAGACACCTGCTCAGATTGTTGAGGCTGCAATACAAGAAGATGTTGATTGCGTTGCTATGAGCATATTATCTGGTGCGCACAATACATTATTTCCTAAGGTTGTAAACTTACTCAAAGATAAGGGAGCAGGAGATATGCTTGTCATAGGCGGAGGTGTTATACCTGAAGAAGATATACCAGGACTTAAAAAGGCTGGAATACAAGCTATCTTTACACCGGGTACAAAAACATCAGTAACAATTGATTTTATAAAGAAAAATGTTAAATTAAATTAAAAGGTGAGTATATGAATATTGAAGATATTAAGGAAGGACTTGTTCAGGGCAAAAAAAGAGCTGCCTCAAGGTTAATAACTATGTTTGAAAATGGTGACAGCAGAGCTTTAGATGTAATGAAAGAACTCTATAGCTGTACAGGAAAGGCAAAAGTTATAGGAATAACAGGACCGCCTGGTGCAGGTAAAAGCACTGTAACAGATCAGGTTGCAAAACTTATTAGAAAACAAAATAAGAAGGTTGGGATTATAGCTATTGATCCTACAAGTCCCTTTTCCCACGGAGCAATACTTGGAGACAGAGTTAGAATGTGTGATCTCAATACTGATCAAGGGGTATTTATAAGAAGCATGGGTACTAGGGGTGCACTTGGAGGACTTTCAGGAGCTGCGTATGGAGCCATAAATATTCTTGATATTTTTGGAATGGATTATATATTTATTGAAACTGTTGGAGTTGGTCAGTCTGAGGTGGATATTGTAAAAGTGGCTGACATAGTGGTTATGGTTATGGTTCCTGGACTTGGAGATGATATACAAACCATGAAGGCAGGAATAATGGAAATAGGAGATATATTTGCAGTCAATAAGTCTGATAGAGAGGGAGCTTCACGTACGGCTGCTGAAATAAAAACTATGTTGAGTTTCAGTACAAAAAAAGAATTAGAATCACCTGTACTTAATATAACTGCAAAAGATAATGAGGGGATTGATAAATTATTTTCAGCTATAGATGAAAGATACAATAAAATGACATCCAGTGGATTATTAAATAAAAAAAGAAAAGATAAATTGCAAGATGAAATAGTTTCTATTTTGAAAAACAAACTTATAAAATCGGCTTTGGATTTAGGTCACGAAACAATGACTGTGGAAACAATCGTATCGGATGTATTCAATAAAAAACTTGACCCATATACAGCGTCAACAATATTATTTAAAAATTTAAAAATAGGGGATGGATTGTAATTATGAGTATTGTTAAAAAAATTGACCATATTGGAATTGCTGTAAAAAGTATTGACGAAGCTTTAAAATTTTATGAAGGTGTTTTAGGACTTAAATGCTCGGGAACAGAAGAAGTTAAATCTCAAAAAGTAATAACTGCGTTTATACCAATAGGAGATAGTGAGATTGAACTGCTGCAGGCAACAAGTGAGGACAGTCCTATAGCAAAATTCATTGAAAAGAAAAGAGAAGGAATTCAACATATAGCTCTAAGAGTAGACAATGTGGAAACTGCACTTAAAGAACTAAAGGAAGATAACATGAGGCTTATAGACGAGCATCCTAGAAATGGTGCAGGTGGTGCAAAAATTGCTTTTGTGCATCCCAAAAGTACAAAAGGTATACTTTTGGAACTCTGCCAGAGATAATAATTTTAATTATTAAGGAGAGAAGAGTATGAGCAAAATTAGTGATTTGATTGATTCTAAAAAGAAAATAGAAGAGGGTGGGGGAAAAGATAGAATAGAAAAGCAGCATAAAAAAGGTAAAATGTTTGCCAGAGAAAGAATTGAATATTTGCTTGATATAGGAAGCTTTGTTGAAGTTGGAGTGTTTGTAAGCCATAGATGTATTAATTTTGGTATGGAGAATAAAGAAATACCTGATGAAGGTGTAGTTACAGGATATGGGACTATAGGTGGCAGATTGGTATATGTTTTTGCACAGGATTTTACTTCCACAGGAGGGGCTCTAGGTGAAATGCATGCAAAAAAAATATGCAATATATTTGATATGGCAATTAAAACAGGAGCGCCTGTAATTGGAATTAATGATTCTGGTGGAGCGAGAATTCAGGAAGGTGTAGATGCACTTTCAGGATATGGAAATATATTCTATAAGAATACAAAGGCATCAGGAGTAATACCCCAGATCTCCATAATAATGGGACCATGTGCAGGAGGAGCAGTATATTCTCCAGCATTAACTGATTTTATATTCATGGTGGATAAAACCAGTCAGATGTTTATAACAGGACCTCAGGTTTTAAAAACAGTTACAGGCGAGCAGGTAACGGTAGAAGAATTGGGGGGAGCTGAACCTCATAATACAAAATCCGGAGTAGCACATTTTGAGGCTCCTAACGAAACTGCTTGTTTTGATCAAGTTAAAAAACTTCTAGAGTATCTTCCGTCAAATAATACAGAAAGTGCACCGGAACTTGAAATTGAAGATGATTTAAATAGGAGTGTACCGGAACTTGATAGTTTGATACCAGACAACCCTAATAAACCTTATGATATGAAAGATATAATTATTAAAATAGTGGATGAAGGAAGTTTCTTTGAAGTTCAGGAAAGATATGCTCAAAATATTGTAATTGGCTTTGGAAGAATAAATGGAAAAAGCATAGGGATAGTAGCGAATCAACCAAAAGTGCTTGCAGGATGTCTTGATATAAATTCTTCAGATAAAGCTTCAAGATTTATAAGAACATGTGATGCATTTAATATTCCTTTATTAAATATAGTTGATGTACCTGGATTTTTACCTGGAGTTAACGAGGAATATGGAGGAATAATAAGGCATGGTGCAAAAATGCTTTATGCATATTCTGAAGCTACCGTCCCAAAAGTAACTATGATTGTTAGAAAAGCATATGGTGGTTCATATGTTGCAATGTGTAGCAAAGATCTGGGAGCGGATGTGGTATACGCATGGCCAACAGCTCAAATAGCAGTGATGGGACCTGATGGAGCAGCAAACATTGTATTTAAAAAGGAAATTAAATCTGCAAAAGATCCTGAAGCTGAAAGGCGTATAAGAATAAAAAAGTATAAAGATGACTTTGTTACACCTTATATGGCAGCAAAGAGAGGTTATGTAGATGATATAATAGTTCCTTCTGAATCGAGAAAGAGGCTTGTTGCAGTTTTTGAAATGCTTAAAAATAAGAGAGATAGCAACCTTCCTAGAAAGCATGGTAACATTCCCGTATAATTTACGGGAATATTAAGGAGGATTTTAAATGTCTAATTTAATAATCTGCATACTTGCGATTATTTGTATTGTTTTATTGATTTCATTATGCAGTACAAGGTCGAAATACGAGAGATTAAAATATAAAAATAGCAAAGAGTCTCCAAATATAAATAAGAATAAGGAAGCACCTGAAGCAGTGCTGGAAAATTCAATGGAAGATGAAGAAGAACTTATAGCTGTTATAGCGGCAGCTGTTATGTCAATTCCAAATGTTGGTTCAGGTATGATTGTGAGATCTATAAGAAGAATGGAACCTGCTGTTTCACCCTGGGTAATTATGGGGCGTCAGAAACAGATGAATGAAATTTAAAGTGTGGGGGAAATGAATTATGAGAAAATTTAATATAACTGTAAATGGTAAAACATATGAAGTTGAAGTGGATGAAGTAAATGGAAACAATACATCTAAAGCTTCTGCATATACACCGGTATCCCAAGTAGCATCGGAACCATCTCAAGCATCAGTGTCAACGCCTGCTGAAAAACCATTACCCCAAAAACAAGTTTTGGAAGGATGCGGTGGAGAAACTATATTAGCTCCAATGCCGGGTAATGTTATTGATATTAAGGTAAAAGAGGGAGATGTTGTTAATAAAAACGACGTTGTATTTATACTTGAAGCTATGAAAATGCAGAATGAAATAAGAGCTTCTAAAGGAGGAAAAGTTGTACAAATAGCGGTAACAAAGGGATCTTCAGTAAATACAGGAGATTTATTAATAGTGTTAAATTAAGATTTTGAATAAAATATGTTGTTAAAAAAGTAATATTTTTTAGGGAGGTATAAAAAAATGATATCGGATTCTGTTATGGGTGCAGTTATCATTTCTGTAGTAGATATGATTTTACTTATTTTTTTTCTATATGTAATAGGTTTACTGTTGAAATTACTCCCATTTGTTAACAAAGTTAAATTTAAATCTAATGGGAGGGAAAAAAATGATAATACTTAATTCAATAAGGTCAATGTTTTATTCAACTTCATTAGTACATTTGTCAATTGGAAATGTGTTTTTAATTATTGTAGGTATGATAATGATTTATCTTGCTATTGCAAAAAAGTATGAACCATTTTTACTTTTAGGTATAGGTTTTGGATGTATAATTGCCAATATACCTGGCAATGAACTTATTAAACAAGGTGGTCTTATCAGTTATTTTTATTTAGGAGTTAAAAAAGTTGTATTTCCACCGCTCATATTTCTTGGAGTAGGGGCTATGACTGATTTCGGACCTATGATTGCAAATCCTAGTATTATGGTACTTGGAGCGTTTGCTCATATTGGAATATTTGTAGCTATTATAGGTGCCAAAGTATTACATTTTACATTAGCTGAGTCAGGTGCAATAGGTATAATTGGTGGAGCCGATGGACCAATGGCAATATATGTCACTCAAACTTTGGCACCACATCTTATGGCTCAAATTTCTGTAGCTGCATATTCTTATATGGCACTTATGCCATTAATACAACCGCCAATTATGAAATTACTAACTACAAAAAAAGAAAGAAATATAATGATGAAGCAGGCAAGAGTGGTAAGTAAGAGGGAAAAAATTTGTTTTCCAATACTTATAACAGTTATAATTGATTTGCTTCTTCCTCCAATTGCCCCACTTATAACAATGTTAATGCTTGGAAACCTTATGAGAGAATCAGGAGTTGTAGACAGGCTTGCTAAAACTGCAGGTGGTTCTTTTATGAATGTAATTACAATAATGTTGACATTATCAATAGGTTCAACTATGGCAGCAGATACATTTCTTACTGTAAAGACAATTAAGATTGTAGTTTTAGGTCTTATTGCATTTATGGTAGGTACTGCAGGAGGAGTTCTCGGAGCAAAGTTTTTGAACAAATTATCAGGAGGAAAGATAAATCCTCTAATAGGTTCGGCAGGAATTGCTTCAGTGCCAATTGCGGCGAGAGTTTCTCATAGTGTTGGATTACAGGAAAATAAATATAATTTTTTAATAATGCATGCTATGGGACCTAATTTAGCAGGTGTATTTGGAACCGCAATAGCAGGTGGCATACTTATTACATTAATTAGTCATTAATTGTATTATCATTTTTAACTTTATTGTGGTCGCACTGTAATAGTACGGCCATTTACATATTATCTTTTCTTATATTTTTTTATCATGTATATCTTAAGGGGGATTATATATGTCAGATAGCAGAGCATTAGAACTTAATAATCTTTTAAAAGGAAGTGAAGAAACACTAAAATTAAAAATAAAAACATTATATAGTATAATTGAACATTGTTATGATGGTATATGTATAACTGATGGAAATGGAAATGTCCTATTTTTGAATAGTTCTTATGAAAGAATTACAGATGTCAAGCGGAGTGAAGTAGTTGGAGAGAACATGGCATGTATTGAAAAAAATAAAGCTACTTCTAGATCAAATGTTTTTTTAGCGTTGAAAGATAGAAGAACTGTTACGATTCAAAAGAAAACTAAGATGGGAAGAGAGGTATTGATTTCGTCCAGTCCTATTTTTGACAAAAACATGAATATAATTTTAGTGGTTACTACTGTTAGAGATATTACAAAATTGCTTGAAATGAAGGATGAGGTTGGTGTAAAAGATAGCAGGATAAATGGGGAAAGTAATATCTATCTACAAAATATAAAAGAAGATTTTTTAAAACAACATGGTATTATAGTGCAGGATGAAAGAATGCTTGATGTTTTGAAGGTAGTAATAAAAGTATCTAAAGTTGATACTACAGTGCTTTTGCTTGGAGAGACTGGTGTTGGAAAAGGAAAGATAGCAAGGTATATACATGATAATAGTACTAGAAGTGATAAAAAATTTGTAAAAATAGATTGTGCTTCTATACCACCAAATTTAATAGAATCCGAATTGTTTGGATATGAAGGTGGTGCTTTTACAAGTGCAAATAAAAATGGTAAGATAGGAAGTTTTCAACTTGCAGATGGTGGAACTGTATTTTTAGATGAAATAGGGGAACTTCCATTAAATATGCAGGTAAAATTATTAAGGGTACTTCAAGAAAAAGAAATAAAAAAGGTAGGTGGCTATAAAAACATAAAAGTAGATGTAAGGATTATTGCTGCAACTAACAGAAATTTAAAGGATATGGTAAATAAAAAACTATTTAGAAGTGATTTATATTATAGGCTTAATGTAGTTCCAATTACAATTTTACCTTTGAGATATAGAAAAGGTGATATTGAACCTTTAGTAAATTATTTTTTAAATTCATTTAATAATAAGTATGGTTTTAATAAAACCATTAGCTGTGATGCTATGGAATTTTTAAAAAATTATAAATGGCCAGGTAATATTAGAGAATTAAAAAATATAATAGAAAGATCTATGATTATAAGCAATGACAATAAAATATTAACAAAAGATATTCATATTGAAGGAATATTTGATGATTTTAACAATAGAAAGGAAATTGTAAATGGAAATGATAATTTTACTTTAAGAAATGCAGTTGTAGATTTAGAGGAAGCTTTAATAGAAAAAGCTTTTAAAAAATATGGAAATGTCAGATCAGCTGCTTGTGAACTTGGAATAAGTGCAGCTACGCTTGTTAGAAAAAGAAAAAGATATATGAAAACAAAAGTTTAATACCAAAACAATCAATAAATTTCTAATAAATGTAAAGATATATAATTTAGATTTCAAAAATGAAAAAATGTTTCAAAAATGGAAAAACTACATTAAAAAATATGAGCACTCGATTATTATAACTAAAATGAACTTAATTATTTCGATTATGAAACAATTATAAAAATAATATATTACTCTTATGGCCATAAATGGGAGTATATATTATTTTTTTATGCAATAAATATTGGAATGAAACTTGCTATCAATATTTATAAGATGAGTTTTGGGGGGAGATGGTTATAGTAAACAAAATTAGACTATTAAAAGTTTCCATAACAGTAACATGATTATTTTACAAAAAGCATATGAATGAGGAGAGGTAGAATTTGAAAAAAGGATATTTATTTATTATTTTAACTGCTCTTTTTTATAGTACCTCTGAAGTTGCAGGTAGAATTTTAGCACAAAGAGGGAAAATGGATCCGTTTCAAGTTATGTTTATTGTATTTTTAATAGGTGCAATATTGTTGTGTCCATTAGCTGTTAAGGACATTAAAGTAAGAAAGTTAAGAATTGGGTTAAATGATTTGAAGTATTTTGCAATTTGTGGATTGATGGCTGTAACTATATCTATGGTACTACTCCAATATGCTGTTACTTATACTAAGGCATCTACAGCTGCGGTTCTATTTTGTACAAATGCAGTATTTACAATACCTTTTGCATATTTCATGTTGAAGGAAAAAATAACAAAAATAACTTTAATATCTATGTTGATTTCATTAGCTGGTGTGATTGTAATACTCAATCCTATGGAAGTTGTAAGCGGGCTTGGTGGTGGTAAAGATTTAGTAGGTATATTATTTGCACTTGGATCTGCAATAACTTGGTCTTTTTATACAGTACTTAGTAAAAAAAGAATTAATATATATGGAGGATATGTTTTTAATTTCTTTGCCTTTTGTTTTGGGGTAGCGGCTTTGCTATTTATTTTAGTAGTTACTAAAAAACCTATTTTTTCAGGAATCACTTTAAGTAATATTCTGGTATTACTATATATGGGTATTTTTATAAAAGCACTTGGGTATATATTTTACCTTGGAGCCATAAAAGAGACATCAGCAGTAACTGCATCAATGGTGTTTCTTATAAAACCTGCTTTAGCTACTATATTTTCTATATTAATATTAAATGAAAACGTACACGTTAATTTAATTATAGGAATTGTATGCATATTTATAGGATCTTTTATTAATTTCAAGGGAGATAAAAATACCAATGAATTAAAAGCCAGGACTAAGGTTTAGTTATATTAAAAAAATAACTAGGAAGTCAGCTAGCCTATATTTTGGGTCATACATCTTAAAGAAGCAGGAGAAGTTATTTTTAATCAATAAAGAGGTAACTGTAATGTAAAAAATGACTGTAATATCAAATGACTTTTGGGTTCAGATGGGGTTTATTTATAAGGATGATTTTCTCCAACTGAACCCTATTAACAGTTTACTAATTAGTTAGATTTGTTTTTGGTTTCTCTTTCTATTATAAATTTTTTAGCATTTAATTCTAAGGTATCATCTAGAGGGTCGAGTTTTGTATCGCCATATTTTTTAGAAATAGCTGTAGATATAAATCTATCTGCTAATTCAGGATTTTTAGAAAGGAGAGAACCGTGGAAATAAGTGCAAAAACAATTTTTGTATATGCAGCCTTCGTATCCATCTTCTCCATTATTACCATAACCTACAATTACTTTTCCAAGAGGTTCTAAATCTCCTATATAAGTTCTTCCAGAATGATTTTCAAAGCCTACATAGGTTTCTTTGAATTTTTCGTTATATATGACTGTATTTCCTATAAATCTATTGCTGCCGCCTTCTGTATATATATTGAGTACATCAAGGCCTGGCAACTTTTGACCATCGGGTGTAGAATAGTATTTTCCAAGAAGTTGATAGCCTCCACAAATTGATAAAAATACTTTACCCTCTTCAATGTAACTTACGATACCTTCTCTTTTATTTTTGACAAGATCCTCAGATACTATGGACTGTTCATAGTCCTGACCACCGCCAAAAAGAGTTATGTCATATTTAGAGCTGTCAAAGGGATCTCCAAGAGATATATTAAATACATTTATATCTATACCCCGCTGCTGTGCTCTATATTTTAATATGAGTATATTTCCTAAATCTCCGTATACATTTAATAAATCAGGATATAAGTGACATATGTTTAATTCCATTTTAGATACACTCCCTATTTCTCTAATATTTTACCACAGCTTTTTGATATATCCCTTGAAATTGAGAAATTTCCTGAAAGTTATCATGGCAGTATAAGTGGCTAATACATATACTGTATTTGACTTACAACTTTTTACTTCATCAATCAGATTTTCATAGTGTTTACAAATTATGAAGTTATCTTGGGGTAATCCTGCTACTTTCAATCTTACAGCCATATCATAAAGTCTTATACCTGAAATCATTATTTTATCTATATCCAGGGAAGAAAGCTTTTCAAAATTCACATCCCATATCCAGGATACATCTCTTCCATCTGCATAATTGTCATTTAGAAGTACAGCTAGGTTAAAGGTTCTGTTGTCAAGGCTTAAAGTATTTATAGCTTGATCATAACCAGCAGGATTTTTTACTAAGATTATTTTAACTTCTTTACCTTCTATATTTATAACTTCCTGTCTTCCAAAACTGCTCTTTTGTTTTTTTAGAGAATCATATATACAGGAAGTAGGTATTCCACAAATCATTGCTATAGAATAAGCACATAGGGCATTATACATATTATATGTACCTGGTTGATTTATATAATATTCCTTCTCATTAATTACTACTAATGATCCATCTGGGGTTTGTTCTTTTATTTCATCTAAAGTGTAATCCAATTCAGGCCTTTTATATCCACATTTTTCACAGTAGTAATCGCCCAAATGATTATATGTAAGAAAATTATATTTGTAAGGACTTTTGCATTTTTTGCAGAACTTAGCGTCTGCATTAGTATCTACTTTTTTTCTATTTGTTGGAGAACAATTGAATCCATAATAAATAGTTCTGTTTGGTAAATTTAGATCTCCAAGAAGAGATTCGTCCCCATTGAGTATTAAATTTGAAAGAGGTACTTTTTTGATACCTTTTAGAATTTTGTTTAATGTAGTGTAAACTTCTCCATATCTATCAAGTTGATCTCTAAATAAGTTTGTTACAGTTATAATTTCTGGAGTTATATAATCTGTAAATAAAGGAACATTTGCTTCATCACACTCTATAACTGCATAGTTTGTCTCACTACATTTTTTAAACGAATAGTTTTCTATAAAGCATGAAACTATACCTGTCAGCATATTTGCACCTGTATTGTTTGTAATTACACGCTTTTTCCCATCCTTTAGCATGTTGTAGACCATACTTGTAGTTGTAGTTTTACCATTTGTACCTGTTATGAGTATAATTTTATAGTCTTTACATATGGTTTTAAGAATATTCTTATCCAATTTTAAAGCAACTTTTCCAGGAAAATTACTTCCTCCTTTAAATAAAAATTTTGATAATTTTATTACGATCTTGGAAATAATAATACTAAAAAAAGATTTTATGTTAATTTTTAACACCACCTTCAACTTAAGTAAAGCGTTTATTTATTTACTTTACATACTGTTTGTCATAAGTCTATAGGCCTTAAATTTAAGATTGAAGTCTATTATAGTACACAACAAATACACTAGCAAGTAAACAACTCCTAATATTATAATACAATATTACAACTTTTACATTAAAAAGTTGTAAATTTACTGTATTTCTTAGGCTGGATAATAGAATTTGGGAATAAGCATTCAAAGGAAGGTATGTTTACAAAAGTATGTGTATAATATTATTAAAATTATAATATGAAGGAGTAGTTAAATGAATTATAATGTGGAAACAATTTACTAAATATTTTTGCAAGTTTAAATAAGCAAAAATTCATTATCAACCTAACTTATAAATAAAAAGTATAGCTTATATTAAAAAATACATAGAATTAATATAGTACATATAAAAATATACAAAGTATATAATGTATTATTACAGGTATAATATATAAAATACGGTATAATTAAATTTAAAATAATTTTTTTATTGCATTTTTCTATAAATGGTGTAATATATAAATATAAACTAATTTAGGGGGAAACATCATGAACATTGACTTATCATATTTAAATATTAATAAATATAGAAATATGTATAAAAATTTATCACCATCAGAATTAACGGAATTTTCAATTAAAAGGGGAGAAGGATTTTTATCAAATAAAGGAGCTCTTATGATTAATACTGGAAAGTACACAGGAAGATCTCCTAAAGATAGATTTATAGTTAATCAAGAAAGCATTAGAAACAAAATAAACTGGGGAAATGTAAATCTTTCTATAGAAGAAGATATTTTTAATAAAATGTATGATAAGGTATTAAACTATATAAGTGATAAAGATATTTTTGTGTTTGATGGATTTGTTGGAGCTTTAAAAAAATATACCCTTCCTATAAGAGTAATATGTGAAAAAGCATCCCAAGCATTGTTTGCAAATCAATTGTTTAGGAGGCCAATGGAGGAGGATTTAAAGTGTTTTACTCCCGAATTTAATATTATATCTGTACCTGAATTTAAGGCTAATGGAAAAGAAGATGGATTAAATTCAGATGCTTTTATTTTAGTGAATTTTGATAAAAAAATTATATTAATAGGGGGAACCAGTTACTCAGGAGAAATAAAAAAATCAGTATTTTCAGTAATGAATTTCTTGCTTCCACAAAAAGGAGTCATGCCTATGCATTGTTCTGCTAATATAGGACAAGATGATAAAACTTGCTTATTTTTTGGATTGTCAGGAACAGGAAAAACTACTTTATCAGCAGATGGCGAAAGAAGACTGATTGGTGATGATGAACATGGATGGTCTAATGAAGGTGTATTTAATTTTGAGGGCGGATGTTATGCTAAAACTATAAGACTTGATAAGGAAAAGGAAAGCCAGATATACAATGCCATAAGATTTGGAACTGTAGTTGAAAATGTAGTGGCAGATGAGAATAGGGTACCTGATTATAATGATGGTAGGTATACTGAAAATACAAGGGCAGCATATCCTATAAATTATATAGATAATATAGAAGAAAGCGGTGTAGGAGGAAATCCAGAGACTATAATATTTTTAACTGCAGATGCTTTTGGCGTAATGCCACCTATATCAAGGCTTTCTAAGGAAGCAGCAATGTATCACTTTATGTCCGGGTATACCAGCAAGATAGCTGGAACTGAAAGAGGAATAGTTGAACCTCAAGCTACTTTTTCATCTTGCTTTGGTGAGCCTTTTATGTTAATGAATCCTGCTGTCTATGCAAAGCTGTTAGGTGAAAGAATAGACAAGTATAACACTCAGGTATATTTAGTGAATACTGGATGGTTATCTGGAGGATATGGAAAGGGAAACAGAATAAAACTTTCCTATACAAGAGCTATGATTAGAGAAGCTTTGAAAGGAAAATTCAAAGATGTTGACTTTGTGGAACATCCTGTGTTTAAAGTAATGATGCCTACAAGATGTCCAGGTGTACCTGATGAAATATTAAATCCTAGAAATACATGGCAAGACAAAGAAGCATATGATGAAACAGCAAGAAAGCTAGCAATGAAGTTTAGTAAAAACTTTGAGAAGTTTAAAGATGTTTCCGAAGATATAGCAAAAGCTGGACCTGAAGTTTAAACTATTTATTATAGAATCAACTTTTACACATATAAAATTTTGACTTAATATAAAAATATTGCGAAGCAAAGCTTCACAAGTTAAGAATTAATAATGAAAAATTAATAGTGAAGGATGATTTTTAGCTGTCGCAAAAAATCTTTAAATTTATATAAATATTTAATAGAGTAAAAAAATAGGATTTGGTGATGAGTTGGTTTTATTTTCATCACTAAATCCTTTGTTTATATAAAATAAAAGATAATTTTACTTATGTAACAAATTATTAATAATATATATGCTGTGAAAAAGCTTACAGTAATAGTATAATAATACTTGTTTATAAATTTAATAAGGAGTGAAGTTAATGGAATTATTATTTATTATTAAAGCTGCTGCTATTGGAGTAGTCGAGGGAATAACAGAGTTTCTGCCAATATCTTCAACAGGTCATATGATAATAGTAGGAAATCTGATAAACTTCAAAGCACCAACATATAATGGTGCTTATATAGATATGTTTGAAATAGTAATTCAACTAGGTGCCATACTTGCTATAGTAGTGCTTTATTGGGATAAGATTTTTAATTCGCTTAAAAATCTTAAACCTGGCAAATGGGGATTTAAACTTTGGTTTACTATTTTAGTTGCTTTTATACCTGCTGCTGTTACAGGATTACTTTTTAATGATTTTATTAAAAGCAAGCTGTTTAACCCAATTACTGTTGCCTGTGCACTAGTATTTGGTGGATTTCTTATGATATATATGGAAAACAAATACAGAAAGGGAAATAGTACAAATACAATTGAAAATGTAAATCTCATACAAGCATTTAAGATAGGATGTTTTCAATGTCTATCTCTTTGGCCAGGAATGTCTAGATCTGCGTCCACAATAATGGGTGGATGGGTAAGCGGACTTACAAATGTAGCCGCAGCGGAATTTTCCTTTTTTCTTGCTATACCTACTATGATAGCAGCGTCAGGATGGTCACTTATAAAAGTAAATGTATCTATGGATATTTCTCAAGTTATTGCTCTGGCAGTTGGATTTATAGTTTCATTTATAGTAGCATTAGTTGTAGTAGAAAAGTTTATGAATTTTTTAAAGAGAAAACCGATGAGAGTTTTTGCTGTATACAGAATATTTATAGGAGCAATAATACTTATATTATATTTTACTAAAGTTATAAATATTTAATACTATGTATGAAGATGTAAGGTTTAATTCAATACATACATATAAATGAGTTACTCAACTTTTGTACATAAAAAAATAACTTAATATAAGAATAATGGAATCCAAATTAATTGACAATGCACAGTTCACAATAGTTGTGAATTGTGCATCGTCCATTGTTAATTGTCAGATGTCAATTGTAGTTAGAGTATATTTTTTAAATTATGAATTTATATTTCAAAATAGTGTTGACAGAGTTAGAAATACATGATAAACTAAAAAAGTCGTCGAGATGAGACGGCAAAATGATCCTTGAAAATTAAACAGAGGAAGATATAAGTACAACTTATTTAGAATAAACCAGCAATTCTTTTGAGCTGCGAGAGCAGCTAAAAAAGTAATTTCGTAATTTAGTGTATTACATTTAGTAATATACTAAAATTGATAGTAACGAGTACAGCGAGGAAAATGCTGAACGAGGAGCGGAACTTACTAACGTAATTGAGCACCGGAGTGAAGTATTTGACGAAGCTGGGCGAAGTTAATATCAATTTTCTATAGAGCCATATAAACTTTTAAATTAAGAGTTTGATCCTGGCTCAGGACGAACGCTGGCGGCGTGCTTAACACATGCAAGTCGAGCGATGAAGCTCCTTCGGGAGTGGATTAGCGGCGGACGGGTGAGTAACACGTGGGTAACCTACCTCAAAGAGGGGGATAGCCTCCCGAAAGGGAGATTAATACCGCATAATAATCAGTATTCACATGAGAACTGATTTAAAGGAGTAATCCGCTTTGAGATGGACCCGCGGCGCATTAGCTAGTTGGTAGGGTAACGGCCTACCAAGGCGACGATGCGTAGCCGACCTGAGAGGGTGATCGGCCACATTGGAACTGAGAGACGGTCCAGACTCCTACGGGAGGCAGCAGTGGGGAATATTGCACAATGGGCGAAAGCCTGATGCAGCAACGCCGCGTGAGTGAAGAAGGTTTTCGGATTGTAAAGCTCTGTCTTTGGGGACGATAATGACGGTACCCAAGGAGGAAGCCACGGCTAACTACGTGCCAGCAGCCGCGGTAATACGTAGGTGGCGAGCGTTGTCCGGAATTACTGGGCGTAAAGAGTGCGTAGGCGGATATTTAAGTGAGATGTGAAATACCCGGGCTTAACCCGGGCACTGCATTTCAAACTGGGTATCTGGAGTGCGGGAGAGGAGAATGGAATTCCTAGTGTAGCGGTGAAATGCGTAGAGATTAGGAAGAACACCAGTGGCGAAGGCGATTCTCTGGACCGTAACTGACGCTGAGGCACGAAAGCGTGGGTAGCAAACAGGATTAGATACCCTGGTAGTCCACGCCGTAAACGATGAGTACTAGGTGTAGGAGGTATCGACCCCTTCTGTGCCGCAGTAAACACAATAAGTACTCCGCCTGGGAAGTACGATCGCAAGATTAAAACTCAAAGGAATTGACGGGGGCCCGCACAAGCAGCGGAGCATGTGGTTTAATTCGAAGCAACGCGAAGAACCTTACCTGGACTTGACATACCCTGAATATCTTAGAGATAAGAGAAGCCCTTCGGGGCAGGGATACAGGTGGTGCATGGTTGTCGTCAGCTCGTGTCGTGAGATGTTAGGTTAAGTCCTGCAACGAGCGCAACCCCTGTTGTTAGTTGCTAACATTTAGTTGAGCACTCTAGCAAGACTGCCGCGGTTAACGCGGAGGAAGGTGGGGATGACGTCAAATCATCATGCCCCTTATGTCCAGGGCAACACACGTGCTACAATGGGCAGTACAGAGAGAAGCAAGACCGCAAGGTGGAGCAAACCTCAAAAACTGCCCCCAGTTCGGATTGCAGGCTGAAACTCGCCTGCATGAAGTTGGAGTTGCTAGTAATCGCGAATCAGAATGTCGCGGTGAATACGTTCCCGGGCCTTGTACACACCGCCCGTCACACCATGAGAGCTGGCAACACCCGAAGTCCGTAGTCTAACTTAGGAGGACGCGGCCGAAGGTGGGGTTAGTAATTGGGGTGAAGTCGTAACAAGGTAGCCGTAGGAGAACCTGCGGCTGGATCACCTCCTTTCTAGGGAGTCGAAAGATAGAGTATAATCTATCTTATAAATTGATGGTTTAAGTAAGTTGAAACTTAAAAATTGATAGTAACGAGTATATCAAGGAAAAACATGAGCGAGGAACAGAGTTTACTTATGTAAATGAGTACCGCAGTGAATGATTTTGAGGTCGATATGCGAAGTTAATAGCAATTTTTCACTCTGTTTAATTTTGAAGGATCATAGATTCTTCACAGTATCACTTTTGAATTTAAGTGGTATGATGATGATAAAAAATTGATAGTAACGAGCAAGACAAGGAAAAGCTTGAATGAGAAGCGGAGTTTACTTATGTAAATGAGCACTGGAATGAAAGCTTTGACGAAGTGTTGTGCAGTTAATAGCAATTTTTTAAAAATAGAATAAAAATATTTTGGGGGTATAGCTCAGCTGGGAGAGCATCTGCCTTGCACGCAGAGGGTCAAGAGTTCGAATCTCTTTATCTCCACCATTTAGGGCTTATAGCTCAGCTGGTTAGAGCGCACGCCTGATAAGCGTGAGGTCGATGGTTCGAGTCCATTTAAGCCCACCAAAGGTTTTCATTAGAAAACCATTTTCAGTTTACGATGTAAATTGAAAAATTGTCCTTTGAAAATTGCACAGTAAATAAGAAATAAAGTAAAGCTAAGGTTATAATATAACCTTTGTAGAATAACTTTAGTATCATTCTAAACATTTAAGATGATACAGAGAAAATTGCAAATAGCAATTTTCGATAATGAAAGGTCAAGCTACAAAGGGCGCATGGAGGATGCCTTGGCACCAGGAGCCTAAGAAGGACGTGATAAGCTGCGAAAAGCTCTGGGTAGGCGCAAATAGCCAGAGAACCAGAGATATCCGAATGGGGAAACCCACCTAGACAACACTAGGTACTGCAGACTGAATACATAGGTTTGTAGAGGCAAACCCGGGGAACTGAAACATCTAAGTACCCGGAGGAAGAGAAAGAAACATCGATTTCCTAAGTAGCGGCGAGCGAAAGGGAAAGAGCCCAAACCAGGAACTTGTTCCTGGGGTTGCGGATAGATTATAAATACTGTGAAGTGCTAATTGAAGAGAGCTGGAAGGCTCTGCCGGAGAAGGTAAAAGCCCTGTAAATGAAAGCAAAGAACAGTCAGATCTAATCCAGAGTACCACGAGACACGAGAAACCTTGTGGGAAACAGGGAGGACCACCTCCCAAGGCTAAATACTACCTGGTGACCGATAGAGAAGGAGTACCGTGAGGGAAAGGTGAAAAGAACCCCGGGAGGGGAGTGAAATAGAACCTGAAACCGTGTGTCCACAAACAGTCGAAGTACGTAAAGTACGACGGCGTGCTTTTTGTAGAACGAGCCAGCGAGTTACGATGTGCAGCAAGGTTAAGTACTTAAGGTACGGAGCCGGAGGGAAACCGAGTCTGAAAAGGGCGCGAAGTTGTATGTTGTAGACCCGAAACCGAGTGACCTATCCATGGCCAGGTTGAAGCGGAAGTAAAATTCCGTGGAGGACCGAACCACGTTGGTGTTGAAAAACCATGGGATGAGCTGTGGATAGCGGAGAAATTCCAATCGAACTCGGAGATAGCTGGTTCTCCTCGAAATAGCTTTAGGGCTAGCGTCGGAAATGAGTAATGGAGGTAGAGCACTGAATGGGGTAGGGGCTGACAACAGTTACTGAACCTTATCAAACTCCGAATGCCATATACTTGAATTCCGGCAGTCAGACTGCGAATGATAAGATCCGTGGTCAAAAGGGAAACAGCCCAGACCACCAGCTAAGGTCCCAAAGTGTAAGTTAAGTGGGAAAGGATGTGTGATTTCTAAGACAACTAGGATGTTGGCTCAGAAGCAGCCACTCATTTAAAGAGTGCGTAATAGCTCACTAGTCAAGAGATCATGCGCCGAAAATGTCCGGGGCTAAAACTTACCACCGAAGCTGTGGACTCGAAAGAGTGGTAGAGGAGCATCCTGTATGAGTAGAAGTCGTACCGGAAGGAACGGTGGATTGTACAGGAGAGAGAATGCTGGCATAAGTAGCGAGAAATAAGTGAGAATCTTATTGGTCGAAAACCTAAGGTTTCCTGGGGAAGGTTCGTCCGCCCAGGGTAAGTCGGGACCTAAGCCGAGGCCGAAAGGCGTAGGTGATGGACAATCGGTTGAAATTCCGATACCGCATAAAAGCGTTTGACAAAAGGGATGACGCAGGAGGATAAGGTGTGCATACAATTGGATGTATGTCTAAGCACCGAGTCAGGTATACCAGGAAAATCCGGTATATCAATGATGAGGTGTTATGGGGAACCCGTAAGGGGAAGTACCTGATTTCACGCTGCCAAGAAAAGTCTCTATGGAGTTTTTATGTGCCCGTACCGCAAACCGACACAGGTAGGTGAGGAGAGAATCCTAAGACCATCGGAAGAATTGTTGTTAAGGAACTAGGCAAATTAACCCCGTAACTTAGGGAGAAGGGGAGCCACGCAAGTGGCCGCAGAGAAAAGGCTCAAGCAACTGTTTATCAAAAACACAGGTTTCTGCTAAAGCGAAAGCTGAAGTATAGGAGCTGACGCCTGCCCGGTGCTGGAAGGTTAAGGGGAAGACTAAGCGTAAGCGAAGGTCAGAACTTAAGCCCCAGTAAACGGCGGCCGTAACTATAACGGTCCTAAGGTAGCGAAATTCCTTGTCGGGTAAGTTCCGACCCGCACGAATGGCGTAATGATTTGAGCACTGTCTCGACAACAAATCCGGCGAAATTGAAGTGCAAGTGAAGATGCTTGCTACCCGCGATTGGACGGAAAGACCCCGTAGAGCTTTACTGCAGTTTAGCACTGAATTTCGGTATTGTCTGTACAGGATAGGTGGGAGACTAGGAAGTAGTGGCGCCAGCCATTACAGAGTCGATGTTGGGATACCACCCTGACAGTACTGGGATTCTAACCGGGCTCCATGAAACTGGAGACGGGACAATGTTAGGCGGGCAGTTTGACTGGGGCGGTCGCCTCCTAAAAAGTAACGGAGGCGTACAAAGGTTCCCTCAGAAGGGTTAGAAATTCTTCGAAGAGTGCAAAGGCAGAAGGGAGCTTGACTGCGACACAAACAAGTGGAGCAGGGACGAAAGTCGGGCTTAGTGATCCGGTGGTACCTCGTGGGAGGGCCATCGCTCAACGGATAAAAGCTACCTCGGGGATAACAGGCTGATCTCCCCCAAGAGTTCACATCGACGGGGAGGTTTGGCACCTCGATGTCGGCTCGTCGCATCCTGGGGCTGAAGTAGGTCCCAAGGGTTGGGCTGTTCGCCCATTAAAGCGGCACGCGAGCTGGGTTCAGAACGTCGTGAGACAGTTCGGTCCCTATCCGTCGCGGGCGCAGGAAATTTGAGAGGAGCTGTCCTTAGTACGAGAGGACCGGGATGGACCGACCGCTGGTGAACCAGTTGTTCCGCCAGGAGCATAGCTGGGTAGCCAAGTTGGGAAGGGATAAACGCTGAAAGCATCTAAGTGTGAAGCCCACCTCAAGATAAGATTTCCCATAGCGTAAGCTAGTAAGACCCCTCGAAGAACACGAGGAGATAGGTCAGAGGTGTAAGCAGGGCAACCTGTTAAGCTGACTGATACTAATAGGTCGAGGGCTTGACCAAATAAAAGCGAAAGAAGAAAAGTTTACTGTGCAATTTTGAGAGGACAGAGCAATTTGAACTCTTAAAAGATAATATATAAGAAAATTGGTAGCAATTTTCGATAATTTAATGAGACTCAATCAGCTAAAGCTGATGAGTACCGATTTATACCAAAATCAAAGATTTTGACAAATCGGTATCTGGTGGTAATGACGTGAAGGTAACACCCCTTTCCATACCGAACAGGAAGGTTAAGCTTCAGAGTGCCGATGGTACTGCAGGGGAGGCCCTGTGGGAGAATAGGTCGCTGCCAGGTAAGTTTTTTGGCCAGATAGCTCAGTCGGTAGAGCAGAGGACTGAAAATCCTCGTGTCCCTGGTTCGATTCCTGGTCTGGCCACCAAAAGTTTGTATTAAAAAAGCTTCGAGTTATATGTGAGGCTTTTTTTTCGTATAAAAGAAAACTTATATGAGTTAATACTTTTAGGTTATTGAATTTAAAATTCTATTTTATGTGACGATTTTTTTAAAGGGGATGTGAGATATGAATAAAGGTGTTTTAAAATCTAGTATGATGCTTTTAATAACCTCTGCCATATGGGGATTCGCATTTGTAGCACAAAGGGTGGGTATGAATTATGTAGGTGCGTTTACTTTTAATGGGGTAAGATTTGGACTAGGTGCTTTTTCGTTAGTTCCACTTATAATATTTTATAAAGAAAATGGTAAAAATAAAGAAAAAAATAGAAGTTTCAAAAGCGTATTTTTATCTGGACTTTTTACAGGACTAATAGTGTTCTTAGCTTCTTCTTTCCAACAAGTAGGTCTTATAGGAACTACAGCAGGAAAAGCTGCTTTTATAACTGGATTGTACATTGTATTTGTTCCAATTATGGGTATGTTCTTAAAACGACGTGTAGGGCTGAATTCGTGGATCGGAGCTTTAATTGCTGTGGTAGGGTTATACTTTTTATGTGTTACAAGCAGTTTTTTTATATCACACAGTGACTTGCTTGAGCTTGCAAGTGCCTTTTTCTTTGCTGTTCAAATAATTTTAATAGATATTTTTTCTAAAAAGTTTGATACACTCAAACTGGCATTTTTTCAATTTATAACTTGTTCGGTTTTAAGTTTAATAACAGCTGTTTTGTTTGAAAATATAACAATAAGTGGAGTTTTACAGGCTGCAATACCTATTCTATATGGTGGTATATTCTCAGTGGGAATTGCATATACATTGCAAATTGTCGCACAAAAAAATGCTGAACCAACACATGCAGCTATTATAATGAGTATGGAATCAGTTTTTGCAGCTATTGGAGGATTCTTAGTTTTAAATGAATATTTAAGTTTAAAGGCAATATTGGGATGTGCTCTTATGCTTGCAGGTATGATTATATGTCAGATTAGACCTAGAGAAATTTGCCGTGCAAAAGTTGAAGCTTGTAAAAAGAGGTAATACATTATAGAAATGTCATATTTAGAGTCAATTAAATAGTTATCTATTATGTATACCTTTAGTAAAATATGTTATAATATTGGAGACGATTTCAACAAAAGTTTTGAATTTAATGATAAGAGGGGATATCATGAATAAAGTAATTACAATAGGCAAAAAGGATTTTGAAATAGGAAAAAGGACTTACATCATGGGAATACTTAATGTTACACCAGATTCTTTCTCTGATGGTGGAAAATTTAACAATATAGAGGTGGCTAAAAAGCATGCTAAACAGATGGAAGAAGAAGGGGCAGATATAATAGATGTAGGTGGAGAATCTACAAGACCAAGCTATGATCCTGTATCTGAGCAGGAAGAACTAGAAAGAGTTATTCCTATAATAGGTACATTAAGTAGGTGTATAAATATTCCTATTTCTATAGATACATATAAGGGAAAAGTTGCAGAAGAATCTATAAAAGCAGGAGCATCACTAATAAATGATGTTTGGGGATTTAAAAGAGACCCTTACATGGCAGAAGTAGCTGCACATTATAGAGTTTCTTGCTGTTTGATGCATAACAGAGATAACAGAAATTATACAAATTTGATGAATGACGTACTAACTGATTTACAGGAAAGTATAGATATAGCGTTAAGAGCTGGAGTTGATCCCAAAAATATAATAACAGATCCAGGTATAGGTTTTGCTAAAGATTATGAGCAAAATTTAGCTGTTATGAATCAGTTAGAAAGGCTTTCAGAACTGGGCTATCCAGTGCTTTTAGGAACTTCGAGAAAATCAATGGTAGGAAAGGCATTAGATCTTCCGGTAAATGAAAGGATAGAAGGAACTGTAGCTACTACAGTAATAGGAATAATGAAAAAGTGTGATTTTGTAAGAGTTCATGACGTAAAGGAAAACAAAAGAGCTGCAGTAATGGCAGATGCTATAATAAGAAGGTAGCTCTGCTAAGTGAATTAAGTCACTTGTGCAATGCCAGCTTAAATGATATAATCTTGTTATTTAATTAACTAAGTATGTTTAAGGGGAAGGAGAAATATTGGGTAAGCATTTTTAAACTCAATATACATTTATCATGGATGAAAAAAAGATTAGAGAAGCAGTAAAAATGATGCTTGAAGCTATAGGAGAAGATCCTGAAAGAGAAGGATTGGTTGAGACACCTGATAGGATTGCTAGAATGTATAAAGAGATATTTGAAGGATTAGATGAAAGTCCTGAAAAACATTTGAGAAAAGTATTTACTGTAGATAGTGATGATATTGTACTTGAAAAAGATATAACATTTTACTCCATGTGTGAGCACCATCTTCTGCCATTTTACGGGAAAGCACATATAGCATATATACCTGATGGGAAAGTTGTAGGATTAAGTAAACTGGCTAGAACTGTTGAAGTTTTTGCGAAGAGACTTCAACTTCAAGAGAGAATGTCTGCTCAAATTGCTGATTCAATGATGAAATATGTAAAAGTTAAGGGAGTTATGGTTGTAGTTGAAGCGGAGCATATGTGTATGACTATGAGGGGAATAAAAAAACCTGGAAGTAAGACTGTTACAGCAGTTGCTAGGGGACTTTTTAAAAGTGAACCTACACTTAGGGACGAAGTTTATAGAATGATAAATATGGAATAGAGCGTGGTGCTGAATTTGGAAAAAGTTAATGCTATTTTAAAAAACCGTAAGTTTTGTGCTTATTTATCTAAAATTAATAAGCTTGAAGAAAATAGAAAATATTGCAAACACAATATTCAACATTTATTGGATGTGGCTAGGATTACTTATATAAAGGTATTGGAAGAAAATATTAATGTAAAAAAAGAAATTGTATATGCAGCTGCTCTGCTGCATGATATAGGAAGATGGCAGCAATATGAAGAGGGCATACCTCATGAATTAGCTAGTATTAAGTTAGGAAAAGATATTTTGGATCAGTGCGGTTTTGACAATGAGGAAGAAAAAAAAATATTTGATTTGATAGGTAATCACAGAAAAAAAGATTCTGATAGTTTACTTAAAAATATATTTTATTATAGTGACAAAGCATGTAGAAATTGTTTTATGTGCAAAGCTATTTCAGAGTGTAATTGGCCAGATGAAAAGAAAAACTATAGTATTAAATATTGATTAGTTTTAGTTAGGGGATGTTTTGTATGGATGTCATATATGTAGAGGATTTAGAAGTATATGCCTATCATGGTGTAAATCAAGCTGAAAAAGATATGGGGCAGAGGTTTCTTATATCACTGCAAATATTTTTAAATTTAAGTGAAGCAGGAAAAAGTGATGACCTGAGTAAAACTATTAATTACGCCAAATTATGCTGTGAAGTAGAGGAAGAATTTAAAAGAAAAAAATACAATCTTATTGAAAAGTCTGCAGAATCTCTAGCTAGTTTTATATTAAAAAAATATACAGAAGTAGAAAGAGTGACAGTCAAAATAAAAAAACCATGGGCACCTATAGGAAAGCCATTAAAGTGGGTAGCGGTAGAAATAAATAGGTGCTGGCATACAGCTTATATTTCAATTGGTTCTAATTTAGGTGATAAAGCAAAAAATATAAAAGATGCCATAGATATAATAGATTCTTCACCTTATAATAATGTAACAAAAATATCTAAATTGTATGAAACTAAACCTGTGGGATATTTAGATCAGGATAATTTTTTAAATGGTGCTCTAGAGGTTAAAACCTTAATGGAGCCCGGAGATTTAATGGATTTTTTGTTAGAGGTAGAGAAAAAATTAAAAAGAGAGAGAATAATAAAATGGGGACCTAGAACTATAGACTTGGATGTAATATTATATGATGATTTAGTTACATCAGAAGAAAAGATTATAATTCCCCATCCAAGAATGCATGAGAGATTATTCGTTTTAAAGCCATTATCAGATATTGCACCTTATGTTATTCATCCTGTTTTAAATGATAGAATTATAAATTTGACTCATGAATTAGAAAAAACACAAGAATTATAAAGTTTTAAGTTAAAAATGAGGCTGTCGCATTAGCATAAAAAATATGCTAACGCGGCAGCGTTTTTGTGTATGTCTCAAGGAGCAAAGTGAAGACTACGAAATCTTGCGAAGGTAGAATGATCTGGTACTGATTAACATTCTAGAAGGCACATGAAATTTACATCTCTTTTGCAAGAGGTTTCCATTTCTCTAGAAGAATAGCTATGATTCATATAAGAATAAAGTAAAATCTTCAGCATCTGACGAGGTATAGCCTGATTTTCCCTTAATTGGGAATAAGTTAAAAGTAAATCTTTCACTCTTCCGAGTGGGAGATTTATTTTTTAGGCAAAAAGGATGCCACACTAATTTTTTAGTGCAACAGCCACCCTGCTTGCCATTTAGCGTTGCAGAAACGTTTATAACGTTAATCCTCAGCCTTCTATTGACAAAATAAAAACATTCAATTAAAATAACATACGATATATAACTTAAGTTATATTATGAAAGGAGGGAGTAGAATGGCGCCGAAAACCAAAATATCCAAAGCTGATATTATAACGGCTTCTCTTGCTATTGTTCGCGAAAGTGGAGTAGAAGCCTTGAACGCCAGATCTGTGGCACAAAAACTAAACTGTTCCACACAGCCGATTTTCAGCAACTATTCCACGATGGAAGATTTAAAAACGGATGTAATGCAATCGGCAAAGCAGATTTATCAGCAATTTATTGAAAGAGGCATGGAAGGTTCCGCCTATCCGCCGTACAAAGCAAGTGGTATCTACTATATTAAATTTGCCAGAGAGGAAAAAGAACTGTTCAAACTGCTTTTTATGCGTGATCGGTCTCAGGAAGAAATAAAAGAGGAACGAGAGGACATTTCTAAACTTTTACACCTCATTTCAGCTAATACCGGAATGAGTTTGGATGATGCATTTATGTTTCATATTGAAATGTGGACCTATGCTCACGGAATTGCCACAATGATTGCTACATCCTACCTGGATTGGCAGTGGGATATGATCAGTATGATGTTGACCGACGCATACGAGGGCATGAGAGAACGATATAAAAATAAGGAGGGCAAGTAAATGGATGCGATTGTTATGAGTAACTTAACTAAAAAATATAAAGACATAACTGCTGTCAATGACCTAAGCTTATCAATTCAGACCGGAGAATTATTTTCACTTTTGGGTGTAAACGGAGCGGGTAAAACTACCACAATAAAAATGCTTTCATGTCTTACACGGCCTACAAGTGGCGATGCGGTATTGAATGGTAAAAGCATTACTAAAGATACGCAGGCAGTAAAGTCAATAATCTCTGTTTCACCACAAGAAACAGCTGTTGCACCTAATTTGACCGTAAAAGAGAATCTAGGGCTTATGGCAGGGGCTCATGGTTTTTCCAACGAAAAAGCTAAAGCCAAAATAACAGAACTGATTGGTCAATTTGGCTTACACGAAATTGCAAATAAGCAGGCAAAGAAACTTTCAGGCGGTTGGCAGCGTAAGCTTAGTATTGCAATGGCTTTGATTTCCGAACCGCAAATTTTGTTTTTAGATGAGCCAACGTTGGGACTGGACGTTTTGGCACGAAGCGATTTATG
This sequence comes from Clostridium sp. AWRP, assembly GCF_004006395.2. Classification (NCBI taxonomy): domain Bacteria; kingdom Bacillati; phylum Bacillota; class Clostridia; order Eubacteriales; family Clostridiaceae; genus Clostridium; species Clostridium sp. AWRP. The sequence continues at coordinate 661,558 of NZ_CP029758.2, forward strand.
GGATATCATTCGTTCCTTTAAAGGAAGAATTACAATAATCTTGACAACGCACTATATGGAAGAAGCAGAATCACTTTCAGACCATATTGCCATTATGAAAAACGGTAAGCTCTTATTTGCAGGAACGGCCGATGAAATCAAAATTAAAGCCGGAACGGATCGATTTGAAGATGCTTTCGTGAAACTTGTCAAGGAGGGAGTGCAATGAGAATGCTTTCTTTTTTCACACGTACAGCAAAGGAAATCCTGCGTGACCCTTTAAATGTGGCATTAGGTATAGGATTCCCGTTAGTCGTCCTTCTGTTGTTGTCTGAGATACAGGCAAATATCCCTATCAGCCTTTTCAAGATAGACAAGCTTGTACCGGGAATATCTGTATTCGGGTTATCCTTTATGACGTTGTTTTCTTCGATGTTGATAGCAAAAGACCGGTCAAGTGCTTTGATTCAAAGATTATACACTACACCATTAACCGCAAGTGATTATATCTTGGGATATGCGCTCCCCCTTATTCCGATTTCATTGGCGCAAAGCGTAATTTGCTACATTACGGCCATCTTTTTAGGATTGAAGATTACTATAAACATTGTTTATGCGATTCTCTTTTCCATACCGATTGCGTTATTCTTTATTACATTAGGACTTCTGTTTGGAAGTATCTTTAATGACAAGCAGGTAGGTGGTATCTGCGGACCGATACTTACAAACTTAGCAGCATGGCTTTCAGGAACATGGTTTGATTTAGGACTTGTTGGAGGTCTATTTAAAAAAATAGCATATGCTTTACCGTTTGTGCATGCTGTTGAACTTGGACGAGCCGTTTTGGGGGGCAACTTTGAAGGAATATTCCCACATATATGGTGGGTGTTTGGATATGCTGGTTTGACTGTAGTCATATCCATCCTTGTATTCACCCGAAAGATGAAAATTAATTGAGGTTAATAAAGAGCTATGAGAACAGAATGGTTATTGTGTCCTGCATGCAAAAATAAAACCTGCATTAGGGTACGAGGTGATACAATTATTGAAAACTTTCCTCTATTCTGGCCGAAGTGCAAGTAGGAAACGCTAATCAATGTACCCCAGCTAAATATGTCAGTTATCAAAGAGCCAGATGCTAAGACGCAGAGACAATAACATGTAAGATTGCTTACAGTTACCGGCTCTTTAGTACCATAAAAGTGTAATTGTTAAACACATCATTAGTGATTTAACACGTGCACTTATTTTTTTATAATAAAGGGAAGTAATTGTTCTGGCGAGGCTCTTTTTGAATTTTTACATCCGTTATAAAAATCGTCAACCACCCCTTATTATAAACATTTAATTAAGCAGGTTGGAACAAAGTAAACGGGAAAGATAAGCTATCAGATTTTGTAGAAGAATATTGGCATTTTGATAATACCAGAATATCCAGTAGTTAGAGCTATGGGCGGTGTTGGTGATGTATTAGCCCCAAAGCTAATAGCTGAAATAGGTGACGCACGATATTTCATAATAGTAAGGCACAATAGCCTATGCAGGAATAGATGCAGCACCAGATGATCATGCAGTATATTGGTATATTCTAAAAAAGAAGCTGAGGGTAAACCAAAACGGGCAGCTAAAATAGTAGGCTTAAATAAATTTTTACGGATTTACTATGCAAGAGTAATGGAATCTTACCAATAAAAAAATGCATTGACTTTTCTTAGCAGGTTTTTATACTATATTTTATTGTGTAGTTTTAAGTCACAGTAATAAATATACGATATATAACCATAATATAAATTTAGTAAAGAATGGGAGTGGTTTCATGGCAGAAAAGATATTAAAACCTCCAGTAGAGATTTTATATAAAGAAGAACTTGCAGCTTTAAAGAAAAAGGATGATGGAATAAAACCAGAAAATTGGATACTGTCACCAAAGGCTGTGAGAAAATTTATACTCGGAAGTTTAGAACCTTTAACATATAGAAATAGAAAAATATACATAAATAAAAAGTTTTTTGGAAATGATTCTTTAGTTGAAAGATGTATTATAACCCTTGCAGGAAACAGGGGACTTATGCTTGTTGGAGAACCAGGTACTGCAAAAACAATGTTATCTGAGTTATTATCTGCGGCGATATGCGGCTGCAGCACTAACACTGTTCAAGGTACGGCTGGAACTACTGAAGATATGATTAAGTATTCATGGAATTATGCAATGCTTTTAGCAAAAGGACCAACATCTGATGCTATAGTTAAAGCACCACTTTTTGTTGGAATGGAGAAGGGAATTATCACGAGATTTGAAGAGATAACAAGGTGTCCATCAGAAATTCAAGATAGTTTAATAAGTATATTAAGTGATAAAGTACTTAACATACCAGAACTTGGTGAAAGTGAAGGACTACTATTTGCAAAACCTGGATTTAATATAATAGGTACTGCAAATACACGTGATAAAGGTGTTAATGAAATGAGTAGTGCTTTAAAAAGAAGATTTAATTTTGAAACCATATTTCCTATAAAAGATGTTTCACTAGAAGCAAAAATAATAGTAAATGAAGTTGAAAAACTTAAAAATCAAAACAATATAAAAATGGAAGTGGATGAGGATGTTGCAGAACTTTTGGCCTCAACTTTTCATGAACTTCGAGAAGGAATATCTTCAAATGGCATAAGGATAGATAAGCCTTCTTCAGTTATGAGTACGGCAGAAGCCGTATCTGTTTATTACCAGACAATGATGACAGCTTATTACTATGGAGATTCGAAGATTAACCTGAATTCTATGGCCCAAAATATAATGGGTGCTGCTTTAAAGGAAAGTAGAGATGATCTTGAGAAGATTAAAAGTTATTTTAATGTTGTAGTTAAATCAAAAGCTGCAGAAGGTGGGGAATTATGGAAAAGTTATTACGAAGCAAGGAAATGGATAAAATAAATAAACTATTTAATGCCGCCTTTGATTTAAGGTCAAACCTTGTATTTTTTCCGATAAGACATCATAGTCCAGCATGTTCCTATCATTTAAGAAATACAATTCAAGAATATTTACCGCAAATTATATTAATTGAAGGACCTGTAGATGGAAATAACATAGAGGAGTCACTGTCGCATGAAGATAGTAATCCTCCTTTTGCTATTTACTATTCTTATTCGGATTCAAAGGGACTTATAGATGATACAAGGGGAAAATATAGATGTTATTACCCGTTTTTAGATTATTCACCAGAACTTATTGGAATTAGAGAAGGCAAAAAGAAAAATATTGAAACTAGGTTTATTGACTTATCTTATGCGGACATACTTATAAACAGTAAGAAAGGCAAGGGACTTTTAAAAAAAGAAGATAAGTTAAGTTACAATGATGATTATTTTTTTGAAGAAAATGAATTTATAGAAGAACTGTGTAAAAGAGAAGGTTGCAGAAGTTTTAATGAATTTTGGGAAAAGCTATTTGAAATTCAGGGACTTTATATAAGTAAAGAAGATTTTGTCAAAAATATGCTTTCTTATTGTTATCTTTCAAGAATCTGCAGCGCAAAAGAAGATCTTATAAGTGAAGGCTGTATTGCCAGGGAAACTTTTATGGCATCTAAAATTCAAGAAGCATGCAGCGTGTATAACAAAGTTTTAGTAATCACCGGTGGATTTCATACATATGGAATAATAGATTTATTGAATAAAAAGGTTGAATTTAGACTTAAGAAAATTGATGAAAAGGATAAAGGAGTATACGTTATGCCATACTCTATGGAAGCACTTGACCAGTTAAATGGATATTCAAGCGGAATGCCCTTTCCAAATTTTTATGAAGGTGTGTGGAAAAAATTAAATGAAAGTTATGAAACTGTATATAAGAACTGTGTACTTTCAAATATTATTCAAAATGGTAAAAAGGTTAGAAAAAATGATGGATGTCTTTCTACTTTTGATGAAATATGTGCGTTTGATATGGCTCAGGGACTTTCAAATCTCAGGGGAAAGCGGCAGCCTGGAGTGTATGAACTCATAGACAGTATAACTTCATCTTTTATAAAAGGAGATTTAAATATATCTACAGAAGATCCACTTAAAGTTTTATATAAAGATTTAACTGGAAATAAAATTGGTAAGCTTTGCAGGAAGGCAGATGTGCCACCTCTTGTACATGATTTTAAAGACACTTGTGCTAAATACAAGCTCAAGATAAATACTACTATAAAGCAGGAAATTTCACTTGATATATTTTCATCAAAAAGACACAGAGAAATAAGTTGTTTAATGCATAGGATGACATTTTTAAATACTAATTTTTCTAGGCTAATAAAAGGACCAAATATTTTTGAAAAGAGAAATGTAAATTTAATAAGAGAAACTTGGTACTATAAATGGAATACACAAGTTGATGCAGCTTTAATCGAAAATTCAGTTTATGGAGGAACCTTAGAAGAAGCATCTACGTCTCTTATAAAAAAGAATATGAATGAATGTGGTAAAAGTGCAGAAAATATTTCAAAATTACTAGTTTTATCATTTAACATGGGACTTGATGAAATTTTTAATTCTACAATAAATTCACTAAAAGATATTATTGCGGAAGATAGCAGCATCTATTCATTAATAAATTGTCTTTATTATTTAAATTACATATACACAATGAGAGAACTATATTTCATGAATTCTATGAATGAAGTAAAAAATATAATTTTTTATGTGTACAGCAAAATATGCATATTAATTCCGAATATGGCTTCAGTTAATGAAGAAGAAGCTTTAAAGGGAGTTAATTCTTTGAAAGAAGTATTTAATATCGTAATGAAAAGAGAATTAGATTTAGATGACACACTTTTAAAGGAAGCACTATTTTCCCTTCTAAGATTTGATTCTGTAAATGCAGGAATTGAAGGAGCAGCATCTGGAATACTATATGGATTAAATGAGCTTGAAGCAGAAGAAGCGGCAAAGTCTGTGGAAGGATATATATTTGGGACTAAGGAAAAAGCACTAAAGGCACCATCTTTTTTAAATGGATTGTTTTCAACTGCAAGAGATTTAGTTTTTGTGGAAGGCTCTATTTTAAAGTCAATTGATAAGTTTATAAATGAAGTTGAAGATGAAGATTTTATAAGAATTATACCACAGTTAAGGCTTGCATTTAGCTATTTTATACCTAGAGAAGTAGATGAAATAGGAGAAAAAGTAGCAAAAAATTATAAGGTGAGTAAAGTTCATTTTGATGAACTTAAAGTTATTTCACCTGAAATTTTAAAGCTTGGATCGGAAATTGATAAATATGCAGCCAAAGAAATGGAACAAAGCGGAATAATATGAATGCAGTTATTTTATTTTGGGCTTAAGTATGCATATAAAGAAAGGAAGATTAACATGGAGATTAAAATTAGACAGGTATCTATAGATGATTTAAATTCGGTAGCAGAAGTGGAGAGCATTTGCTTTCCAAAATCAGAAGCAGCTACAAAAGAGTCTTTTAAGCAGCGTATAGAAACATTTTCGGAAAGCTTTTTTGTGGCAGAAGTAAATGATAGAATAGTTGGATTTATTAATGGATGCATTATAAATGAGACTGTTATATGCGATGAACTTTTTGAAGATTCTACACTTCATGTTCCTAGTGGACGCTATCAAACCATTTTTGGATTGGATGTTATACCAGAGTATCGTAATCAGGGAATTGCATCAAATTTAATGAAGCATATGATAGAAACAGCAAGATCATCAGGTAGAAAAGGAGTTATTTTAACTTGTAAAGAAAGGCTTATTCATTATTACATGAAGTTTGGCTACGAAAATAAAGGTGTATCCATGTCAGTACATGGTGGTGCTAAGTGGTATGATATGATTTTAGAATTTTAGTTTTCACATAGAATAGTGTGCAATGGAAATAAAGACATATAATGAAGAGGATTTAATGAAGCTGGATTTTAGTAAGGTTTTATATAATTGGGATTGCTGCTAAAAATAGCAACTTGGTGGTGATGATATGAACGAAATTGGAACACAAAAAATAGAAACTAATAGGCTAATATTAAGAAGATTTGCAATAGAAGATTACGCAAAAGTTTATAAAAATTGGACTTCAGATAGTATGACTACACGTTATTTGAGTTGGAATACTCATGAAAATGAGGAAATAACAAAGAAATACATACAATCTAAATTAAGTATGTATGATAAAGAATTTTTTTTCGATTGGATTGTGATTAGAAAAGAAGATGATGAGCCAATTGGAGAAATTAGTTGCGTAAAATTCTCAAAATGTCACAGACTTTGTGAGGTTGGTTACTGCTATGGTTTGAAATATTGGAATTTAGGTTATGCAACGGAAGCATTGAAAGCTTTTATTGAGTATATGCTTAACAAAGTTCAAGTTGATATTGTGATTGCTTGTCATACAGAAAGTAATGCAGTGTCTGGTTTTGTTATGGAAAAGGCAGGCATGAGAAAAGATGCAGCATTACCTAATTATTTTGTAAATAAAGAAACAGGAAAAAGAGAAGCACAAGTATTTTATTCAATAGAACGATAAATAGTTCAATTTGTAGAGATGAATAGATTAGGTCAAAAGTAAAGGGAGAAAATATGACTTTAATAGAACAATACAATATGTGCCTTATAATGGTAAAAGAGCAATAATAGATTATTCTTGTTTTGGACCAATTGAAGTAATTATATATGGTGTAACATCAATGAATGAGTATTATTTTGACCATACTTATCCAGAACTTTGGGGTGATGCTGAATTGGAACATGAATACAATATAATCACTAAGGAAGAAATGCTAAATGCTATTGATAGTGAAATAGGACTATGTGAGCGTAATGGAGCTACTAATATTGCTAAAGCATTGAGAAGTGAGAAGAAATTGATTAATGAATCTTAAATAATGAAGCAAATTATAAAAATTCCAATTTAAAGTTAAGAATTATAAATAGTAAATTTGGAAGGATGAATAAAGTTATGGCAGTTTTTGATAGGTATGATAATTATTATGATAGAGCAATGGAGGCTTATTGTTCCAATAAGAAAATAGATCCTAAAGATATTAATGATGAGCAGAACAAGATAATTGCTGAAAGAGCCTGTGTTCATATTGTTTTTTATCTTACATGGATTATCAATAATAATTTAGAAGGAGACATTCATAAGGAATATAATGAAGAAAATCTTGATATTTTGATCTAGATGAGGAAGAAACAATGAAAGCTTCTCTCAAAACTGCATATGAACTTTTTAAAAATCAAAAGCACTGGAGTGATAAAATTAGAAAATATGCTGCAAGTGAACTTTGGATTCAGCAGAAATTGCGGGATAAAATGATGATAATAGATTGATATGAAATAATGGACAGTTTAGATTATATTGGTTTCAAGAAAATATAATCTAAATAAAAGATATTATAGGATAAATTGAGATGAGGAGTAAAATGTGCAATTTAAGTACTAGGGCAATTGATATGCTTAATAAAGCAAAAAAACAAAAAGTACCTAAAGATGATGAAATTATATTTAAAGTACTAAAGGATATGAAATATCCAGTATATGATGCTATTTTAAGGTTTCAAAAGCTTTATGCAGGTATATCATATAAATTAGGAAAATCCACTGAAGGTTTTTTTTAGAAATGATAAGTGCTCAGTTTAATCCACGTACAATGGATTATGACTATTATGTAGATGCAGAAGAAATAGACGGGGAATATTATTTTACTTGTGCAATGTTCCATTATAATGAATCGATATATATGGTAATGGATTCAAAGGGAAGAATTTATGGTAAAGAGTATAATGATAACAAACCATATCTATTGGCAGATTCAATTGAAAAATTTATTGAGAAAGATGCAGCTAAAAATTATTTTTTAGAAAAGCAGTCACAATGGGTTAGAACAAGCTTTGAGGAAAGTAATTTAAATGAATGGAAAGCTAACAAAGAATATTCTTTGATACAGATAGATGAGGCTTGTGATAGCTGCAGTACCTATTTAAAGGATAAAAATGAGGAGTTTTTCTTAACTGTACAAAGATATGAGGATGGAACAGAAAATAAAATTGTATATGCAGTGGAGCATTTAAAAAAATGGCAGAAGAGGAGGGATAACCTATGAAGGAAAGTTTAGTCAGCTTAAATAGATGGAGATTGATACTTGGAAAATATGCAGATGGTGAAATTCCATTTGAAGATAGCAATTCAGGTATCAACTACATGGAAATGGATGACTTACTGGATTTTTTATATTCAAGAGAATACAGCGAAAAAGATGGAGTTAAGAGAGGTAAAAGCAGCGGGAGCACGTCACCATCAAATTTGACTGTACCTAAATGGATAACTAAAATAAGAGAACTTTTTCCAAAGGAGACTGTTGAAGTACTTGAAAAGCATGCAATTGAAAAGTACAATCTTACAGAACTTTTAACGGATAAAGAAGTTTTGGAAAAATTAGAACCTAATAAAGAACTTTTAAAAAATATACTACAGATGAAACACCTTATGAAAGGTGATGTACTTGATACTGCCAAGTCCATTGTAAAAAAGATAGCAGAGGATATAACAAAGAAACTTGAAAATGATGTTAAAAAATCAATTACAGGTAGAATAAATAAGAATAAATCCACAACTTTAAAGTCTTCTAAAAATATAGATTTTAAAAGAACTATAAAGAAAAATTTGAAAAACTATGATTGTGATAAAAAAAGACTTGTAGTGGACAAGATATATTTTAATGAGAATGTTAGAAAATTCAACCCATGGAATATAATAATTGCAGTAGATGAGAGTGGTTCTATGCTGGATTCCGTAATCCATAGTGCAATTATGGCTGGTATATTTTCAAAACTTCCTATGCTTAAAACAAATCTCATTATATTTGATACGGAAGTAGTTGATTTAAGTGGATATATTGATGATCCTGTTACAACACTTATGAGTGTACAGCTTGGTGGTGGAACTAATATAACTAAAGCTATGACTTATTGTGAAAAGTTAATTGAAAATCCTCATAGGACAATGGTTGTTCTAGTTACGGATTTATATGAGGGATATGGTTATGGAAATATGTATGCAAAGGCAAAGTCCATTGTTGAAAGTGGAGCAAAGCTTATTATTTTAACAGCTCTTGATGTAGATGCATCGCCTTCATATGATAAAAATGCTGCTTTAAAAATGGCTTCACTTGGAGCAGAAGTTGCAGCTATGACACCGGGGGGGTTATCAGATTGGATAGCAAAGATAATTTCTTAAAAGAACTTGGAGAATTTATTTACAGTATAGATGCAGAATATCTTGTTGGAATCAGCAATAAAGGTATTACAAAGAGAGCAGACAAGGACTTGTCCAAAGTTTCAAATATAAAATATGAAGTAAAGAATAATAGCATTGAATTTAAATTTGATGATATAACCTGCAGTATAAATGAAAATATAAAAGGTTATAAATGCAGTTGCCCATCAAGGAGCATATGCAAGCATGTTATAATGTGCTATTTGTATTTGATGAAAAATAAGGAAGAGTTATTTGATATACAGGGTACGGAAAGTAAATCTGAAGAAGAGGAAAAGTTTTTAGAACTAAAAGAAATTTCGATAGATACAATAAAGAAAAAAACAGGAGATAAAAATCTGAATGACATAATTAAAAGAATAGAATTTGGAGTGAAGTTTGAAATAAAAGAAGGTTCTATTATAGAAGTGAATTTTACAGACGAAAATACTTTTGTGAAGTTTTTGGGTAACATTGAAAATTCAACATGTAGTTGCAAATCCAAGGAATTATGTGTACATAAAGCCGAAGCGTTAATTTTATACAAATTGAAAAAGGGCTATTTGAATTTAAGAGAACTTAAAGTTTTTGCAAAAGCATCAGAAGGTTTTGATGAACAAAAATTAAAAGAGGCTTCATCTAAGATAAAATTTGCAGTTGAAGATATGCTTATAGCTGGTCTTTCTAGAATGCCAGTTACTATCATGGATAGTTTGAATAATTTAGCTGTTATATGTCACAATTATGAACTCCCTAATTTTGAAAAAAGTGTAAGAGATATTAGAGAGGAATTTTCTCTCTATTTTAATAAAAATGCCTCCTTTGTCAAAGAAAATCTAGTAAATAAAATAACATCTCTTTATACAAGGGCAATTTCACTTGAAAATATAAAAGACTTAGATAAATTGAGTTTGCTTGTTGGTGAATTTAAAAGTTCCTATTACGAGATTCCACCTGTAGAATTTCATGGTTTTGCAGCTGAAAAGTGGAAAAGCAATTCTGGTTATGAAGGAATTACATATTATTTTTTAGAAAGTAAAAATGGACAAATTTATACATATACAAATGCATTACCTACATATTATGATGATGTTAATTATAGGAAATCTTTTAATGAACCTGCTCCATGGAACTTAAATTGTAGTATCTCTGAATTAAGTAATATAAGCTTGAAACTAATTCACGGCAAAATTAATTCACAAAATAGGATATCTTCAAGCAGTGAATCAAATGGGACAATAATAGGTAAAAGTAATATTTTTAAATTAAATACTGAAAAGTATGATTATGATAACTGGAATGAAATTTTAGACAGGATATTTTTAGACAAGAGTGAAAAAGATCAAAAGTATAATTTAATGTTTTTACGGGTAGATAAATTTGGAGAAGTGGATTTTAATGATGTAACTCAAGAATTTTCTGTACCAATTTATGATAAGTTTAATAACTGCAGTAAAATTATTATTAAATTCTCCTCAGATACAAAATACATGATAAGAAGAATTGAAAGAGTTATAAAATATAACAGATCACATTATATTTTTGGAAGAACTTATATAGATGGTGAGGAGCTCGTATTTTATCCTATAACTTATTATGATGATACTGGAGAAGTAGAAAATTTAACACTATAAATGGTAAATTGGTGGTGAGTATATGAATGAATGTAAACAGATACTTAATGTAATAGATGAAGTTCAAAAAAATATTCAAGAATTATTTTTTAGTGGATTTAATACACCTAGTGATTTTGTAATAGATGAATTTTTGAGGCTTGGACTTGTTTTAGAAAGCTGTGGAATGAGTTATGGTTCTCAAAAATTAAATAGGATACATGATAAGTTGAAATCAAAAAGACATTCATTTGATTTCAACTATAGTGAATGCATTAAAGAATATTGTGAACTAAATGAGTACTGTATAATTTGCAAAAAGAGATTAAATATATTAAATCTGAAGACAAAAATAAGCAGCTAGGAGTGGATAGTGTGAATATAAAGGAACATTTACTTAATAAAATTGAGGATGTACTTGAGGAACTAAATGTATCACAGGATGTCTTGGGGTCTCTAGAAGATTATTTAGAAGATGAAGTTCAAGAAGATGAATTTTTAAATATGCTTCCTGAGGTTGACTTTAACTCGATTTCAAAGGATATATTGAGTAAGGCCGCAAAAGCATATACCTCTATAAGAAGATACAAGTCAAATGAATATATAAGAAAATACATAAATATCTTGTTTAAAATGGGAAAAGCAAGCGTGACCTATGTAATACTTAAATCTAGTTACTGGATTTCTGAATACACTGTTAATGAACTTATAAAAGCTGGAGTTGAAAAATATATAGTTCTTATAGTTTATGTAAACCGTTTGGCATATGACTATAGCAGATTAGATAATAAAAATTTTAAAACAATATATGATATATGCAGGGAAAGTCCGGAGGATGTAATAAAGGCTTGTGAGTACCTGGATGTAAATCAAAAAATGGTAGTCTGTTCAATATATTGCAAATATAAAGGTATAGAAAAAAATGATAAGTATTATGAATTTTTAAAGGACATAGAAGATGATTTTACAGATTCTATAGACAACCTTTATGATAATAAAATGCCTGATGATTTGGTAAAAAAAATTCAAAAGTTCATTGAAAAGAATGACTATGCACTTCTTGAAAATATTATTGATGAAGTTAAAGGATATAAATATAGTGATTACCTATTTAAATTTTTAGTTGGATTTTCAGCATTAAATGCAGATAAATCTGCAACTTTAAAGCAGATGTTCCAGTTTTTTGTAAGAGTAAATTTTAGAGATGCTTTAAACTCAGCATATAGTATTTTACCTGTTACAAGTTGTTATTCTGATACTGTAAATAATATGGATATGTTATTTGAAATACCTTCAAAATACCATGTTGCTTGGTATGCAGAAAAGTTTGCAGGTAATGAAACGGCATCAGAAATACTCAAGAAAAAATTAAAAGAGGACAAGAAGTTCTTTGAAGAAGCCATAAGCTTATCAGAAGGTGCCAGTAAAAATTATTTAATGTCATTTATGCTTGATGGTGATGAAAAATCAAATTATATAAAAACTCTTGAGGAAAATTGCATAAATGTGTTTTCAAAAGTTCTTAGGGAAGATAAAGTAAATGAAGGGGATATAAGTGTAGTAGAATCATTTTTGCGAGATGATGTTTCCTTTAAAGATGTGAAAAATACATTACATTCAATAGAACCTCAAAATACAAGCTATTGGAGAATGAATAATGAATTAATAGAAGTACTGAATATTTTATGCAAAAATTTAGGCGGAGGTATTAATTTATACGAAAGAGTAGTTTCAGTAATGGCATCAGTTGGTTATAAGAATTATATCGTAAAACTTTCATCAGACTATAAGAGAAACACTGGAACAGAGTACAGTAGTGAAAAGTTTCATAAAATATTTGATATACTTAGAAAATACAGTGTATCTGTCATGGCAAAGATGAAACTTATAGATAATATTATAAATGATTATGATTATATGGGAAGGAAAGCAGCATCACTTCATACTGTTTTAAAAGATATTGTGGTAAAAGATAAGGAGGAAGTTGTTAAAAATATAGATAATATTTCAGCGGATGGAAGATGTGTATTCTTAGAGTATATATTTAAAGTGAAAAGGGAAGAAAATATAAAAGTAGTTTTAGATAAATTTGGAGATGGCTCAAAAAAGGTTAAGGAAAAGATAGTAGAGGTGTTTACAAATAGTTCAAGCAATCTTAAATATATGGAAGGTGTGCTTGATAGGCTTAAGGCCAAGAAACAGGGAGAAAGAGAAGTTGCTATAAGAATTTTATCAAAATGGTTAAATGAGGAAGGTATTGAAGAGGAAAGAAGTAAGCTCATTAAAGAATGTTTAAATTATACTCTGGAGGCTGAAAAGAGTCAGAAAATAAGAGCCTTACTTATGGAAGTTTTGGGAATTGAACAAGAAGGCACGGACAAAGAAAAATTAAAAGGTGAGGAATTTATAAAAGATTTACTTAAAGGCAATAAAAAGAAGTCACTTTCATGGCTTGAGTTTGATTCATTACCTAAGGTTAGATTAGAAGAGAGTAATAATTACTGTGAAGAGGATTATTTAAAGGCTGTCTTACTTTGTTATTCAGCATCAAATACTATAGGTAAAAGTGTTGATGGAGACAGGCTTGTTCAAAAGTTAAATAGAGATGGATTGAAGTTATTTGCAAATAAAGTTTTTGATAGGTGGCTTGAAAAAGGTGCCGAAGCTAAAAAGAGATGGGTGCTTGGATTTTCGTCAATTTATGGTGGAGAGGAAATTGTAATGAAGCTGCAAAAGTGTATCAATGATTGGGCAAAGAATTCAAGAGGTGCCATAGCAAGTCAGGCAGTTAAGGCTCTAGCTTTAAATGGGAGTCCTTCTGCACTCTTAATAGTTGATGGCATTTCAAGAAAATTCAAGTTCAAGCAGGTTAAAAAAGCAGCGGCAGAAGCTCTTGATTTTGCTGCAGAGCAAATGGGAGTGGATAGAGAAGAACTTTCTGATAAAGTTGTTCCGAACTTAGGATTTAATGTAAGTGGGGAGAGAATATTTGACTATGGAAGTAGAAAGTTTACTGTAAGACTTGCTGCAGACTTAAGTGTAGAAGTATATGATCAAAATGAAAAGAAACTTAAAAACTTGCCTTCACCAGGGAAAAAAGATGATGAATTAAAAACAAAGGAAGCACGTAGTGAATTTAGAGCGTTTAAGAAAAAATTGAAAAATACGATTTCAGTTCAAACTACTAGGATGGATTTGGCACTCTCAAATGAAAGAAAGTGGACAAAAGAAGCATGGATAAAACTATTTGTTGAAAATCCTATTATGCATAAATTTTCAATAGGACTTATATGGGGAATCTATGAAAATTCAAAATTAGTAGATACATTTAGATATATGGAAGATGGAACTTTTAATACTAAAGATGAAGATGAATTTGAAGTACCTGAAAAATCAAGCATAGGACTTGTTCATCCTCTTGAACTTTCTAAAGAAGATTTAAATATTTGGAAGGAACAGCTTGAAGACTATGAAATTGTGCAGCCAATTAAACAGCTGGATAGAGAAGTATTTACTATGACTGAAGAAGAAAAGAAAATGAAGTATGTAGATAGATTTGGAGGAAAAATTGTCAATGGTCTATCACTTGTAGGTAAGATAATGAATTATGGTTGGTATAGAGGTTCTATTCAGGATGCAGGTGGATACTATGAATTTTACAAGGAAGATAACAACTTGGGCATAGGAGTTGAATTGAAGTTTGAAGGATTGTCTGTTGGCTATGAAAATGAAGATACGACAATTTATATATTGAGATTTTATAATGCAGGTACAGTGAAAAGAGGAAGTTATATATATGATGAGGTAAAGGAACAGCATTTACTTTCCTTAAGTCAAGTTCCAGAAAAGTATTTTAGCGAAATACTATATCAAGTTAGCAGTGCACTATCATCAAGCAATACAGTAAATGAAAATTGGAGAAATGGTTCTGGAATTAAGCTTTAAAAATATTGTTAAATAGTGGGCATAAAAAAGAAATGTGTATAGATTTGTGTAAAAACCAAATCTATACACATTCTCTTAAAATTTTAGAGAGTGTTAGATTTTTTCTGTAAATTAGCTTTCTATGATATTTTAGAAAGACAGCTATGTAAAAAATTATTTCTGTCTTAATTTCAAATATATAATTTAAAAATGAGTATGTCAATAACGCCTAAGAAAAAAGGCGTTATTTTTATAAAAATTTTATTCGGGAAGTCTGCCATCATACATTATGGATAGTTCACCATAAACCTTACCCCAGTTTCTGAGGACTGACGTCCATTTCTTAGTTGCCTCAAATGTTGCAAGATAAAGTGCCTTTAGAAGTGCAGTATCACTTGGAAATACGCTTCTTTGACTGTTTAATCTGCGGTATGTGCTATTAAGGCTTTCTATGGCATTCGTTGTATATATTACTTTTCTGACTTCTGGTGAAAATTTGAATATAGGGGTTATAGCATCCCAATTTTTCAACCAGCTTCGCATAGATCCTGGATATTTATCATTCCACTTCTTAGTTACAATTTCCAGATTTTTATGAGCAGTTTCCTCAGATGGAGCCTGATATATACTCTTAAGATCCTTTGCAAAATCTTTCTTGTGTTTATAAGATACATATTTAAGTGTATTTCTTATCTGATGTACGATGCATCTTTGGTATTCTGTGTCCGGAAAGGACGCATTTATAGATTCTTTTATGCCAGAAAGACCATCTGCACAAAGTATGAGGATATCTTTAACTCCTCTGTTTTTAAGCTCATTTAAAACACCAAGCCAGTATTTGCTGCTCTCGTTCTCACCTATATTTATGGAAAGCACATCTTTTATTCCGGCATCATTTATTCCCATGATTATATAGGCCGCAAGTTTTTTTACTATACCATTATCTCTAACAGAAAAATGTACTGCATCTATGAAAACAATTGGATAAACTGTAGACAATGGACGCTGCTGCCACTGTTCAATCTCTGGTAATATGCGGTCTGTTATGTTAGATATCATACTTTCACTTGCTTCAAAACCATATATGTCTTCAATAATTTCAGATATTTGTCTTGTAGTCATACCTTTTGCATACATCGATATTATTTTGTCTTCTATGCTTGATATGTCCTTCTGGCGCTTTGCTACAGCCTGCGGCTGAAATGTACTGTTCCTATCTTGAGGTACATCAATCTCTACTTCACCATATTTACTTCGTACTTTCTTGCTTTTCTTACCATTCCTGTAGTTAGCTTCATCTGAGCGTCCATACTTTTCATAGCCAAGATGGTTGTCCATCTCACCTTCCAGCATCTCCTGAAGAGTTCCTCCCAGTAGATCTTTCAGTGCATCTTGAATGTCCTCTGCAGATTTGATATCATACTCACTTATAAGAGAAGTTATAATATTTCTCTTACCATCTGTCATTGGTTTTACCTTATAAACATCTTTTTTCCTTGCCATAAAAAAAGCCTCCTATAATTTTTATTTTATCATAGAAAGCTTTATGTTTTTATTTGATTTACAGACTTTTTATCACAGGCTCAAATTTTAAAATGTAATTCAAAACAGGATCTTTTTTATTAATGTAATCTTCTATAGACAATTTAATTATTTTATCAGGAGTAAAAGTGCTGCTGTTGTCATCAGAACTTTTATTAAATTGTGTGGAATAACTTATTTCCATTTTTGAATTTGGAAGTTCAAATTCCTTTACAGCACCATAGTGATTTGGTTTACCACTAGTAGTTTCCCCTACAAAAGTTGCATTAGTATACTTTTTTAATAGGTTAGTATCAACTATTGCGGATGAAAAGGTGTTCCGTCCAACTATTACAAAAAGGTGATTTTTATTATTTAACTTTTTATTTTTAAGCCAGTCTATAATTGGCTTTATATATTTATCACTTCCACCGGAATTATCTCTCATATCAATTACGAATTTATTAGTATTATTAGTATTCATGAAATTTAACATTTGAGCTATAAAATCTTCTATGGATTTACCTGAGTCCTCATCACTTTGGCACTTATTGTATTTAAAATATACTGTTTTTTCATCATTCAAATATTTATACCAGTAATTCAGGTTACCCTTTTGCATATAAAGAGGATATGAACTATTATACTTTTCATTTACAATAAATTTTTCACCAATTTTGTGTTTATCCATAGGCTTTATATTTAAATTAAAAGTTTTTCCATTACTGCCTTCAAAAGTAAAGACTGCTTTATTTGTATCAGATACAACTTTTATGCCATGGAGAATTTCAGGATTTGACAAATACTTGGGCACACTCTTTTTAACCATTCCTTCGTTGTCATTTACTATTAGTGGTAAAATGGCTTCTTGGATATTTTTTATGTCTTTACCATTTACTTTTGTGAGTTTTGCATAAAGAGCTTTTTTATACTCACTTGTGGTATTTACAACATATATACCTTCTTTAAAATAGTAAAATTCCATTGGATATGCATTTAAAGTTTTCCTGTATGCAGATGTATGCGAATCTCCTATGGATGCAGCTATTTTATAGATACCAGCGGCTATTTCATCGTCATTTAAATTATCTACTGAATTTTTTAGTGTATTTATCTCATCATTAAACTTTTCCTCACTTGCTTTAAAAAATAGGTTTACATGTTTTCTAGGAAGAGCCTTTTGCATATAACTTAAATCCTTTTTCCACTTTGTATTTCTATCTCCGCCTAAATACTGAGATTCACATCCTACTGTAACCATAGAAAGAAAAAGTAATACAAAGCAAAAGCCTAATTTTATAAATTTATTCATAATTAACTCCTTTTAGTTTATATCTTTTTTGTTAAATTCATATATAGAAATACTTATAAAAAATATAAAACACAAAACACTTGAAATTGTAATATAATTCAAATCAACATACGCATTTGAATAAAAATAATCTACTGAAAGCCATGGTGACAGTAGTGGAATATATTTTGCACAATATGAAAAAGACTGAGTTCTAAGTAGACATGACAAAATAAAACCTAATATACAATAAGTCATTGGCATTATAATATTCCTGCTCAAGTTTGCAATTAATACAGGAATTGGAACTAATAAAAATTGAAATAACATAGATAATATATTTGCTTTTAAATCCTTTGTTATAACATTTATTTCGGGTAAATTTCCATTTAAAAAGTAATAGCTTAATGGTATTGATATGATTTCGATAACATATGTTAAAAAAATCAATATATATATTACAACTAATTTTGACATGAAAATTTTTAATTTGCTTGCCGGATAAGCGTATAATACATTAGCTGTCTTATCTGTAAATTCTCTTGAAAATACATATGCCGATATTATTGAAAATAATACTATAAACAGCATTATAAAATTTGTCTGTTCTATATTGTAAGCATATTTTTCAAAAGACATGTTAACTTCAGTTATATGTCTTGCAGCAAACATGAGTATTGTCATAATTGTTCCGCCAATCAAAATAAGAGGTGCAATGCAAGTCTTTTTCAATTTAAAAAATTCTGAGTATATCATATTTAACATTTTAGAATTCCTCCATTAAAATTAGTTTATATCTCCATTAATATAGTGATATAAACATAGAAACATAGATACGCCAAGAGTTAAAACTGCACTTGAAATGACAAGTACATAATCAATTGGATCACCTTTATAAAAATAATATATAGGTAATGCAGGAAGCATGAGCGGATCCATTTGCATATATATGCCCATAAGCATCATAAATGCAGAAGATATAGCTCCAAGTATGCCATATATTACAGGAAAGATAATGTTCTTCGTTAAGTTTCCAATTAATATTGGAATCGGCATTAGCAAAAACTGAAATAGCATGGAATATAAGTTGACTTCTATATCTTTAACAATAAGATAAGATGGAAGTAAATTTCCCCATGATATATAAAGTGTCAAATATGTGGATATAAATTGAATGAAATATGCAAATGCAATTATTACATACACTGTAATTAATTTTCCAATGAAAATTTTTATTCTAGAAGATGGATAAACAAATAAAGTATTTGCAGTTTTATCTGAAAATTCTCTTGAGAAAACATAACTTGTTATTAATGAGAAAAAAACTATATATAAAAACTGAAAACAAATCAATTCTATGTTTATCCTATAATTCATAAATAAAGTATTTCTTAGTGTTTCTGAACTACCACTATAGTTGTTTGAAAGTGACTGAATACATTCAAGTATTGGAACAAAAATAGCAGCAATTAAAGTTATAATTACCAGATATGACTTTTTAAGCTTTAAAAATTCAGAGTATACTATATTAAACATTTAATTGCCTCCTGTAAGCTTTATAAAATAATCTTCCAGGCTGTCCACTTTTAAACATACTTCATCTACAAGTAAATCATTTGAAACTAAAGCTTTATTTATATTTGAAATTTCCTGAAGCTTTTCATAAACCCTAAAATTATTTTTTCCCCATATAACATAATCTTTTATTCCAAGTTTTTCTTCAAGCACGAAAGAAGCTTTTTTATCATTATCAACCTTGATATTTATATAATGTCTGTTTCTTCTTTGGAGTTCGTCATAGGATATTTCTTCTAGGAGATCTCCCTTATGAATTATGCCTATCTTATTTGCCATCTGTTGAACTTCGCTTAATATGTGACTGGATATTAAAAATGTAATACCTTGTTTTTTACATAAATCTATAATTAGTTCTCTTATTTCTTTAATTCCTATAGGATCAAGCCCATTAGTTGGTTCATCCAATATTAAAAATTCAGGATGGTGTAAAAGTGCTCTTGCAATCCCAAGCCTTTGCTTCATACCAAGTGAAAACTCTTTTACTTTCTTATCTTTAACGTTATTTATTCCTACTACTTTTAAAGATTCATCTATGCAATTCTTGCCCTGTACTCCCATCATCCGCCTATGTATTTCTAAATTTTCGCCTGCTGTGAGATTTGGATAAAATCCTGGATATTCTATCATTGAACCTATCCTCTCAAGAACTTTTCTATTTCTATTTGAAGTTTTTTCTGAAAAGAGTTCAATTTCTCCAGAGGTTGGTTTTATAAGTCCCATAATCATTCTTATGGTTGTAGTTTTTCCTGCACCATTTTGTCCAAGAAAGCCATATATATCACCTTTTTTTATGTGTATATTCAAATTTTTAACTGCACAAAAGTGTTTAAATTCTTTTGTTAAATTGTAAGTTTTAAGAATGTCGTCCATCACGATACCTCCATTAACATTTAATAAAAAAATTGACAAAGTCAATTTCGCTAGGGAACCCTAGGTTCCTTTCGACGACGCTATGCGTCTGAGCACCCTCCTTAAACCAGCGGGAAGTACCTTCCCTGCACCCATCTTTTCTATAGAATAAAAAAGGACTATGTCTATAATATACAACATAATCCTTACATGCTATTTAATAAGTCCTTACAATTTTCTTAAATTCTGCTTCAGCATAAATTTAAATTCTGTTCTTTCAAAAGGAGTGCTGGATACAAAAATGTCTCCACCTAATGATTCAACCAACTTTTTTACTATTGTAAGTCCCAATCCGCTGCTTTTTAAATTTAACTTCCTAGATTTTTCTACGGTATACAATCTATCAAATACATACGGTAAATCTTCTTTAGGTATTCCAGGTCCATTGTCCCATACAGAAATAAAAACATTATCATTATCACAGCTTAAATCAATACCTATTTTAGTGGAATGTGAGCCGTACTTTAATGCATTATTTATGAGATTTGCTAAAATTCTGTTTAGGGACTTTTCATCTGCCACAGCATAAACATCATCTTTTTCAAGATTTAATTCAGGCTCAATATTTATCTTTTTAAATTCACTAAAGAAAAGTAATACGTTTTGTCTTACAATTTCACATATATTTATTTCTTTTACATCAAGCTTAAAGTCATTTGAGTCTATCTTTGAAATTTGAAAAAATTCTTCCATCAAATTATAGAGATAATTTCCCTTACTGTAAGCTATTTTTATATAACCCTCCTTTTCATTTTGAGTCAAATTACTATCATTTAATACTAGTTCTATATACCCAAGTATAGATGTAAGTGGTGTTCTTAAATCATGTGATATATTTGATATCATCCTTTTACGGGATTCTTCACTTGTATTACTTTTTTCCTGTACTTTTTGAAGTTCGTCTATCAATCTATTTATATTTATAATCAGTTTACTTAAAGCTTTTACATGGGTTTGTATTCGTATCCTTTGATTTAAATTTCCATTTAATATTTGACCAATGACTGTTGAAATATAATTTGCTTTTTTATAAAAGCTCATTAGTATAAGTATTAGAAAAATTATTATGAATATCAAAATGCAATTTAATATACTCATATTATTCACCAAGTTTATATCCTATTCCCCATACAGTAACTATGTATTTAGGGTTGTTTGGATTATCTTCAATTTTGTTCCTAAGTCTCTTTATATGTACCATTACAGTATTATCATCATGTAAATAGTCATTTTCCCAAACTCCATTAAATATTTGTGCTTTTGTAAAAACTCTATCAGGATTTTTAAGAAAAAACTTTAGGAGTTCAAATTCCTTTGGAGTCAAGTTTAGTTCTTTGTCTTCTTTAAAGAACTTATGATTTGAAGTATCCAATTTTAAAGATTTATATGTTAAAGTTGGGTTTTTATCATGAACGTTATTGTAATATATGTATCTTCTGAGCTGAGCTTTGACTCTAGCTGCAAGTTCTCTTGTGGAAAATGGTTTTATCATATAATCATCAGCACCCATGCTGAGCCCTATAACTCTATCGGTTTCTTCATTTTTAGCGGAAAGAATAATAACGGGTACAGTACTATTTTCTCGTATTTTTCTCAAAACTTCTATACCATCTATGTAAGGAAGCATTAAATCTAGAATAATCAATTGAAAAGTATTGTCGTATTTTTCAAGGGCATATTTTCCGTCAAAAGCTTGTACTATATTATAATTTTCATTTTTTAAAGTATTATAGATTAGGTTGTTTATTTCTTCATCGTCCTCTATAATAAGTATTTTACATATATTTATTTTAAAAGCCTCCTTCATTAATTTTGTATGATGGCTAGTTACTTTAACAATCCCACGCACTCTGTGAAAGCGACTATCACTAAATCAAAGATTTGAGATATCTGTTTTTCCTACTAAGTAAGATTCATTGATAATCCTATAATTATTATATAAAAAGAGGAGTATGTTTTTCAATGATTTAGTGCTTCAAAACAAAAAATCAGTATAATCTCTACCTGGTGTATCTATGTGCGAAATATTAAGTATAAAAGAGAAATAGTTACTATTTACAATATAATTTGTAGTATTTGAGTATATAATATCAGTAGTGTTATAAGAAATATGATAAGATTACATACGTTGCTTGAGCAGTTGATAAATATTGCTTGAGAGCCGCGTAAATTTGTATTTTGTTAGTAGAAAAAAGATGTTGACAAAATAAGAAAGACGTGATAAACTATAAAAGCTGTCGAAGTGAGACAGCAAAATGATCCTTGAAAATTAAACAGAGGAAGATATAAGTACAACTTATTTAGAATAAACCAGCAATTCTTTTGAGCTGCGAGAGCAGCTAAAGAAGTAATTTCGTAATTTGGTGTATTACATTTAGTAATATACTAAAATCAATAATAACGAGTAGTTCAAGGAAAGCCTTGAGCGAGGAGCGGAGTTTACTTAAGTAAATGAGCACCACAGCGAAAGGTTTGACGCAGAAATGCGAAGTTAGTGTTGATTTTCTATAGAGCCATATAAACTTTTAAATTAAGAGTTTGATCCTGGCTCAGGACGAACGCTGGCGGCGTGCTTAACACATGCAAGTCGAGCGATGAAGCTCCTTCGGGAGTGGATTAGCGGCGGACGGGTGAGTAACACGTGGGTAACCTACCTCAAAGAGGGGGATAGCCTCCCGAAAGGGAGATTAATACCGCATAATAATCAATTTTCACATGGAAACTGATTTAAAGGAGTAATCCGCTTTGAGATGGACCCGCGGCGCATTAGCTAGTTGGTAGGATAACGGCCTACCAAGGCGACGATGCGTAGCCGACCTGAGAGGGTGATCGGCCACATTGGAACTGAGAGACGGTCCAGACTCCTACGGGAGGCAGCAGTGGGGAATATTGCACAATGGGCGAAAGCCTGATGCAGCAACGCCGCGTGAGTGAAGAAGGTTTTCGGATTGTAAAGCTCTGTCTTTGGGGACGATAATGACGGTACCCAAGGAGGAAGCCACGGCTAACTACGTGCCAGCAGCCGCGGTAATACGTAGGTGGCGAGCGTTGTCCGGAATTACTGGGCGTAAAGAGTGCGTAGGCGGATATTTAAGTGAGATGTGAAATACCCGGGCTTAACCCGGGCACTGCATTTCAAACTGGGTATCTGGAGTGCGGGAGAGGAGAATGGAATTCCTAGTGTAGCGGTGAAATGCGTAGAGATTAGGAAGAACACCAGTGGCGAAGGCGATTCTCTGGACCGTAACTGACGCTGAGGCACGAAAGCGTGGGTAGCAAACAGGATTAGATACCCTGGTAGTCCACGCCGTAAACGATGAGTACTAGGTGTAGGAGGTATCGACCCCTTCTGTGCCGCAGTAAACACAATAAGTACTCCGCCTGGGAAGTACGATCGCAAGATTAAAACTCAAAGGAATTGACGGGGGCCCGCACAAGCAGCGGAGCATGTGGTTTAATTCGAAGCAACGCGAAGAACCTTACCTGGACTTGACATACCCTGAATATCTTAGAGATAAGAGAAGCCCTTCGGGGCAGGGATACAGGTGGTGCATGGTTGTCGTCAGCTCGTGTCGTGAGATGTTAGGTTAAGTCCTGCAACGAGCGCAACCCCTGTTGTTAGTTGCTAACATTTAGTTGAGCACTCTAGCAAGACTGCCGCGGTTAACGCGGAGGAAGGTGGGGATGACGTCAAATCATCATGCCCCTTATGTCCAGGGCAACACACGTGCTACAATGGGCAGTACAGAGAGAAGCAAGACCGCAAGGTGGAGCAAACCTCAAAAACTGCCCCCAGTTCGGATTGCAGGCTGAAACTCGCCTGCATGAAGTTGGAGTTGCTAGTAATCGCGAATCAGAATGTCGCGGTGAATACGTTCCCGGGCCTTGTACACACCGCCCGTCACACCATGAGAGCTGGCAACACCCGAAGTCCGTAGTCTAACTTAGGAGGACGCGGCCGAAGGTGGGGTTAGTAATTGGGGTGAAGTCGTAACAAGGTAGCCGTAGGAGAACCTGCGGCTGGATCACCTCCTTTCTAGGGAGTCGAAAGATAGAGTATAATCTATCTTATAAATTGATGGTTTAAGTAAGTTGAAACTTAAAAATTGATAGTAACGAGTATATCAAGGAAAAACATGAGCGAGGAACAGAGTTTACTTATGTAAATGAGTACCGCAGTGAATGATTTTGAGGTCGATATGCGAAGTTAATAGCAATTTTTCACTCTGTTTAATTTTGAAGGATCATAGATTCTTCACAGTATCACTTTTGAATTTAAGTGGTATGATGATGATAAAAAATTGATAGTAACGAGCAAGACAAGGAAAAGCTTGAATGAGAAGCGGAGTTTACTTATGTAAATGAGCACTGGAATGAAAGCTTTGACGAAGTGTTGTGCAGTTAATAGCAATTTTTTAAAAATAGAATAAAAATATTTTGGGGGTATAGCTCAGCTGGGAGAGCATCTGCCTTGCACGCAGAGGGTCAAGAGTTCGAATCTCTTTATCTCCACCATTTAGGGCTTATAGCTCAGCTGGTTAGAGCGCACGCCTGATAAGCGTGAGGTCGATGGTTCGAGTCCATTTAAGCCCACCAAAGGTTTTCATTAGAAAACCATTTTCAGTTTACGATGTAAATTGAAAAATTGTCCTTTGAAAATTGCACAGTAAATAAGAAATAAAGTAAAGCTAAGGTTATAATATAACCTTTGTAGAATAACTTTAGTATCATTCTAAACATTTAAGATGATACAGAGAAAATTGCAAATAGCAATTTTCGATAATGAAAGGTCAAGCTACAAAGGGCGCATGGAGGATGCCTTGGCACCAGGAGCCTAAGAAGGACGTGATAAGCTGCGAAAAGCTCTGGGTAGGCGCAAATAGCCAGAGAACCAGAGATATCCGAATGGGGAAACCCACCTAGACAACACTAGGTACTGCAGACTGAATACATAGGTTTGTAGAGGCAAACCCGGGGAACTGAAACATCTAAGTACCCGGAGGAAGAGAAAGAAACATCGATTTCCTAAGTAGCGGCGAGCGAAAGGGAAAGAGCCCAAACCAGGAACTTGTTCCTGGGGTTGCGGATAGATTATAAATACTGTGAAGTGCTAATTGAAGAGAGCTGGAAGGCTCTGCCGGAGAAGGTAAAAGCCCTGTAAATGAAAGCAAAGAACAGTCAGATCTAATCCAGAGTACCACGAGACACGAGAAACCTTGTGGGAAACAGGGAGGACCACCTCCCAAGGCTAAATACTACCTGGTGACCGATAGAGAAGGAGTACCGTGAGGGAAAGGTGAAAAGAACCCCGGGAGGGGAGTGAAATAGAACTTGAAACCGTGTGTCCACAAACAGTCGAAGTACGTAAAGTACGACGGCGTGCTTTTTGTAGAACGAGCCAGCGAGTTACGATGTGCAGCAAGGTTAAGTACTTAAGGTACGGAGCCGGAGGGAAACCGAGTCTGAAAAGGGCGCGAAGTTGTATGTTGTAGACCCGAAACCGAGTGACCTATCCATGGCCAGGTTGAAGCGGAAGTAAAATTCCGTGGAGGACCGAACCACGTTGGTGTTGAAAAACCATGGGATGAGCTGTGGATAGCGGAGAAATTCCAATCGAACTCGGAGATAGCTGGTTCTCCTCGAAATAGCTTTAGGGCTAGCGTCGGAAATGAGTAATGGAGGTAGAGCACTGAATGGGGTAGGGGCTGACAACAGTTACTGAACCTTATCAAACTCCGAATGCCATATACTTGAATTCCGGCAGTCAGACTGCGAATGATAAGATCCGTGGTCAAAAGGGAAACAGCCCAGACCACCAGCTAAGGTCCCAAAGTGTAAGTTAAGTGGGAAAGGATGTGTGATTTCTAAGACAACTAGGATGTTGGCTCAGAAGCAGCCACTCATTTAAAGAGTGCGTAATAGCTCACTAGTCAAGAGATCATGCGCCGAAAATGTCCGGGGCTAAAACTTACCACCGAAGCTGTGGACTCGAAAGAGTGGTAGAGGAGCATCCTGTATGAGTAGAAGTCGTACCGGAAGGAACGGTGGATTGTACAGGAGAGAGAATGCTGGCATAAGTAGCGAGAAATAAGTGAGAATCTTATTGGTCGAAAACCTAAGGTTTCCTGGGGAAGGTTCGTCCGCCCAGGGTAAGTCGGGACCTAAGCCGAGGCCGAAAGGCGTAGGTGATGGACAATCGGTTGAAATTCCGATACCGCATAAAAGCGTTTGACAAAAGGGATGACGCAGGAGGATAAGGTGTGCATACAATTGGATGTATGTCTAAGCACCGAGTCAGGTATACCAGGAAAATCCGGTATATCAATGATGAGGTGTTATGGGGAACCCGTAAGGGGAAGTACCTGATTTCACGCTGCCAAGAAAAGTCTCTATGGAGTTTTTATGTGCCCGTACCGCAAACCGACACAGGTAGGTGAGGAGAGAATCCTAAGACCATCGGAAGAATTGTTGTTAAGGAACTAGGCAAATTAACCCCGTAACTTAGGGAGAAGGGGAGCCACGCAAGTGGCCGCAGAGAAAAGGCTCAAGCAACTGTTTATCAAAAACACAGGTTTCTGCTAAAGCGAAAGCTGAAGTATAGGAGCTGACGCCTGCCCGGTGCTGGAAGGTTAAGGGGAAGACTAAGCGTAAGCGAAGGTCAGAACTTAAGCCCCAGTAAACGGCGGCCGTAACTATAACGGTCCTAAGGTAGCGAAATTCCTTGTCGGGTAAGTTCCGACCCGCACGAATGGCGTAATGATTTGAGCACTGTCTCGACAACAAATCCGGCGAAATTGAAGTGCAAGTGAAGATGCTTGCTACCCGCGATTGGACGGAAAGACCCCGTAGAGCTTTACTGCAGTTTAGCACTGAATTTCGGTATTGTCTGTACAGGATAGGTGGGAGACTAGGAAGTAGTGGCGCCAGCCATTACAGAGTCGATGTTGGGATACCACCCTGACAGTACTGGGATTCTAACCGGGCTCCATGAAACTGGAGACGGGACAATGTTAGGCGGGCAGTTTGACTGGGGCGGTCGCCTCCTAAAAAGTAACGGAGGCGTACAAAGGTTCCCTCAGAAGGGTTAGAAATTCTTCGAAGAGTGCAAAGGCAGAAGGGAGCTTGACTGCGACACAAACAAGTGGAGCAGGGACGAAAGTCGGGCTTAGTGATCCGGTGGTACCTCGTGGGAGGGCCATCGCTCAACGGATAAAAGCTACCTCGGGGATAACAGGCTGATCTCCCCCAAGAGTTCACATCGACGGGGAGGTTTGGCACCTCGATGTCGGCTCGTCGCATCCTGGGGCTGAAGTAGGTCCCAAGGGTTGGGCTGTTCGCCCATTAAAGCGGCACGCGAGCTGGGTTCAGAACGTCGTGAGACAGTTCGGTCCCTATCCGTCGCGGGCGCAGGAAATTTGAGAGGAGCTGTCCTTAGTACGAGAGGACCGGGATGGACCGACCGCTGGTGAACCAGTTGTTCCGCCAGGAGCATAGCTGGGTAGCCAAGTTGGGAAGGGATAAACGCTGAAAGCATCTAAGTGTGAAGCCCACCTCAAGATAAGATTTCCCATAGCGTAAGCTAGTAAGACCCCTCGAAGAACACGAGGAGATAGGTCAGAGGTGTAAGCAGGGCAACCTGTTAAGCTGACTGATACTAATAGGTCGAGGGCTTGACCAAATAAAAGCGAAAGAAGAAAAGTTTACTGTGCAATTTTGAGAGGACAGAGCAATTTGAACTCTTAAAAGATAATATATAAGAAAATTGGTAGCAATTTTCGATAATTTAATGAGACTCAATCAGCTAAAGCTGATGAGTACCGATTTATACCAAAATCAAAGATTTTGACAAATCGGTATCTGGTGGTAATGACGTGAAGGTAACACCCCTTTCCATACCGAACAGGAAGGTTAAGCTTCAGAGTGCCAATGGTACTGCAGGGGGGGCCCTGTGGGAGAGCAGGTCGCTGCCAGATGAAAAATTATTGTTCCGTGGTAGCTCAATGGTTGAGCATTCGGCTGTTAACCGAAGGGTTGGAGGTTCGAGCCCTCTCCACGGAGCCATTTTTTATTTTATAAATTATGAAATAATAAATTTGAATATATATAAGCAGATTAGTTTAGCTAATCTGCTTTATTTTAGTGTGTTCTATTATTAAGACTTTTTGTTGTAGGATAAAATTAGAACTGTACTTACAATAAGTATACTTCCTATAATATCAAATATACCAAAAGAAATGTGAAGCCATAGTATTGATACTATAGTTGCAGACATAGGTTCTATACAGGAAAGTAAACTTGTTTCTGAAGCTTTAATGTACTTTGTACTATCTAAATACCAATAGAAGGAGATAAGGGTTCCAAAAACAACTACAAAAGTAATTCCTAAAATTGAATTAATAGAATATTTTCCTTGTATTCTCCAAAAAGGATGAACAAAGCTAAAGAATATTCCACCTAAAAGCATTCCCCAGCCCACTACAATATCACACCCCCATCTTTTAATAATATATGCAGGTTGAACTACATAAAATGAAGCAGCAAATGCTGATAAAACCCCCCAGAATAAGGCTAAGTTGGAGATGGCTAGGCTATGTATATTACCTCTAGTAATGAGAAAGAACGTTCCTAATAAAGCTAGCAGGATTGATAATGTTTCCCTTAAGGTAGGAAGTTCTTTAGATTTGAGGGACACATAACATACAATTATTACTGGACTCAGATATTGAAGTATTGTAGCTGTGGCAGCATTTCCGTATTTAATCGATGCAAAATAACCATATTGTACGCCTATTAATCCTATAATACTAAAGAGAATGATGTTTCTCCTACCATATTTAGATTTCCATATATTAAAGATTTTTTTATCATTCTTTAAGTATAGAAATATAAGTAGGAATCCTCCTGATAGTAAAAGACGAATATCTACAAGCCATTCTGGACTAATATCTTTTTTTTGAAAAAGATATTGAGCTACAGGTCCTGAAACACCCCAAAGCATAGAAGCGGATACTACTAATAGTATCCCTTTTATCCTTGAATTGTTTTTTAATGTAATTTGAGTATTCATTGCAATTCCTTTCTGTGATTGTTAGTCTTCTTTACTTATCTTAGTGCCATTACTAATGAGTATGATTGTTCCACTTACATCAGTTCTATATATTTGTATATTTTTCTTTTTAAGTTTATTTATTGTTTTTTTATGTGGATGTCCATATTTATTATTTTTTCCGCAGCTTACTACTGCTATTTTAGGATTAACTTTATCCAGAAATTGTTGTGAAGTGGAGCTTGAACTACCATGATGGCCGACTTTTAATACATCAGCTGATAGGTCATAATTTTTATCTATCATTTCCATTTCACTTGTTTTTTCTGCATCTCCTGTAAAAAGAAATTTTGTATTTCCATAAGTTAATTTTAGTACTACTGAATAATTATTTGTATCTGGATAACTCTTACTGTTAGGTGCAAGTATTTCTGCAGTTGCATTTTTACCTAAGTCTAACTGTACTCCAGGAGTTGGAGTATCTATCTTCATATTTTTATTTCTTAATTGTTGAATCATATACTCAAAAGTTTTTGTATTAACTATTTTTTTAGGAGTATAAAATTTATCAACACTGTATTTTTTTATTACATTTCCCATGCCACCTATATGATCTTCATCAGGGTGGGTTGCAATTACATAGTCAAGTTTTTTAATATTTTGCTTATTTAAGTAGGACATCAATTTGTCTCTACTTTCATTTGGACCAGCATCTATTAAAAGGTTTTTCCCATTTACTTGTATTAATTCACTATCTCCTTGACCTACATCTATATAATGAATTTTAAGTCCGCTGTAGTTGGAAGTACTATTTGAATTTGTATTACTTGTACACCCAGACATTAGAAATATGAAAATAAATACAATTGATAGTATATTAAAGTATTTTTTTATAAATTTCATTCAGTGTCCTCCTTTATGAATTCTATATTAATTTTCCAAATAAATATGTTTACTTATTTCTGATTTTATGTTATCTGATAGAGATTCTCTTTCTTCTCTCGAAAGAGAATCTGTATAAATGGGCTTACATATAGTTACATTTACATTTGCAGATTTTATCATAGAATGTACATTTCCCTCTCTTAGCTTATAACTCCCATCTATAGCAATTGGAACTATAGGTACTTTAGATTTTAAAGCCAGTTTCAAACTTCCCTTTTTAAATTCCCCTATTCTAGGGCCTTTACTTCTGGTGCCTTCAGGAAATATTACCATACTATGTCCATTAGTTAATAGTTCACTGCCTTTATTTATAGACTTTATGGATTCTCTTATATCCTTCCTATTTATAAAAATACAATTAATTTGCTTCATCCAGTAAGAAACTAATTTGAACTTTGTTAGTTCTTTTTTAGCTATAAATCCTACAGTCCTATCTAAAGAATATAGTATTATAGGTATATCTAAAAAACCCTGATGGTTTGAAACAAAAAGGCAGGGAACCTGTGGAATGTTTTCTGTACCGCTTACTTTTACAGATGCATTTATAAGCTTTAATATAAAATCAGACCATTTTTTCACAGATATATATATATAATTTTCAGCTTCCTTTTCAGAACCACTTTTTCTAATTCTGTCTAATTTCAATTTTTTAACTAATGAATAGACCATGTACAGGAAAAAAACCACGTAAAATAAAAAAGTTTTTAGCATAAAATTATTCCTCCTTGAAAAATTCTAATTATGAGTTCATGATAATACAACATTTATTATATCATATACAATACTTTAAATTAGTAAGGAGCCAATATTTGATTCAAAAATCCTATTGTGTATTATAAAAGGCCTATAATGAATATGATACATAAAATAGCGTCAAAAATAACAAATAAATATTTGATTATCAATAATAAAAGTGATACAATATAAGCATATTTATTATAGAAATAGTCCTTATAAGCTATAAATATGCTTATAAATATTCAAAAACAGTACATAAATATAAATTACAAAAAATAGACGCAAAATTCATATATGAAATATTATGTATAAAATAATTCAAAAAGCCATTTTAAAAGATAGGTCCAATACTAATTCGAGGAGATGAATTAAATGAAAAAAAGTTCCTATGAATATAAATTAAATAATGTAGACAGTCCCAATTTTTATAAAAATATATTTCCCTATGATGAAATTCCAAAAATAAATTTTAATGGAGTACAAATACCTAAGGATTTACCTGAAAAAATATGTATTACGGACACTACATTTAGAGATGGTCAGCAGTCAATGCCTCCATATACTACAGAGCAGATAATTAGAATTTTTGATTACCTGCATGATTTGGATAATAATTCGGGGATAATAAAACAGACAGAATTTTTTTTATACACAGAGAAAGATAGAAAAGCTGCCCAGGTATGTATGGAAAGAGGATATGAATTCCCAGAGGTTACTTCATGGATAAGAGCTAATAAAGAAGATTTTAAGTTGGTAAAACAAATGGGAATTAAAGAAACAGGAATGCTTATGTCCTGTTCAGATTATCATATATTTAAAAAGTTGAGAAAGACTAGAAAAGAAACTATGGATATGTATTTAGGTATAGTTAAAGAAGCTTTAGATAATGGAATTCGTCCAAGATGTCATCTAGAAGATATAACTAGAGCTGATTTTTATGGATTTGTAGTTCCACTTGTAAATAAATTAATGGAATTATCGAAACAATCAGGCATTCCTATAAAGATAAGAGCCTGTGATACTCTTGGATTGGGAGTATCTTATAGTGGAGTGGAATTACCAAGAAGCGTACAGGCTATTATGTATGGACTTAGGAACAATTGTGGGGTTCCTTCAGAATGTATAGAATGGCATGGACATAATGATTTTTATGCAGTAGTGAATAATTCTACAACAGCCTGGTTATATGGTGCATCAGCTGTAAATACCTCATTTTTAGGAATTGGGGAGAGAACAGGAAATTGTCCATTAGAGGCTATGATATTTGAATATGCACAAATAAAAGGAAATACTAAAAATATGAAACTTGAAGTTATAACGGAATTATCAGAGTATTTTAAGAAAGAAATGAAATATTCAGTTCCACCTAGAACTCCTTTTGTGGGAAAAGAATTTAATGTAACTAGAGCTGGAATACATGCAGATGGAATATTAAAAGATGAAGAAATCTATAATATATTTGATACGGATAAAATTTTGGGAAGACCAGTTGTAGTAGCTGTAAATCAATATTCTGGTCACGCTGGAATTGCAGCCTGGATTAATACCTATTATAGATTAAAAGATGAAGAAAAAGTTGATAAATGGGATAATAGAATTGCTAAAATTAAAGAATGGGTGGATGAACAATATAAATCAGGAAGAACCAGTATAATAGGAAATGATGAATTAGAATTATTAGTTGATAAGATGCTGCCGGATATTTCACAAAAAAAAGAAGAAAGGGCTAGCTAGAGTAAGTATAAAATTTAGAATAATAGATAACAATGGAGGATAGAAAATGACGCATAAAGTTACTCTTATTAAAGGTGATGGTATAGGACCAGAAATCTGTGAAGCTGTAAAAAAAGTTATAGATAAGAGTGGGGCAGATATTGACTGGGAAATATTTGAGGCGGGAGCTTCAGTCTTGGATAAATATGGAACACCAATACCGGATAACATTATAGAAAGTATAAAGAAAAATAAAGTAGCACTTAAAGCACCAGTTACTACTCCTGTGGGAAAAGGATTTAAAAGTGTTAATGTAACTCTTAGAAAAAATTTAAATCTATATGCAAACATAAGACCTATAAAAACTTATGCTGGAGTAAAGTGCAGATATGATAATGTGGATCTTGTAATATTTAGAGAAAATACAGAAGATCTGTATTCAGGAATTGAACACATGATAAATGATGAAATAGCGGAAAGCGTTAAAATAATATCTAAAAAAGCAAGTGAGAGAATAGTAGAATCAGCTTTTCAGTATGCAATTAAAAATGGAAGAAAGAAAGTTACGGCAGTTCATAAGGCTAATATAATGAAACTTTCAGATGGACTTTTTTTAAGAACAGCTGAAAAAGTAGCAGAAAAATATAAAGGCATTGAATTTGAAAGTGTAATAGTAGATGCTATGAGTATGAAACTTGTCCTTAATCCAGAGAATTATGATGTACTTGTTATGCCTAATTTATATGGAGATATTTTATCAGATATGGCATCAGGCCTTATAGGTGGACTTGGACTAGTGCCAGGAGCCAATATAGGAGAAAATGCAGCAGTATTTGAAGCTGCCCATGGTTCGGCTCCGGATATCGCAGGACAGAATAAAGCAAATCCAACGGCTATAATACTTTCAGGAGTTATGATGCTTAACTATTTAGGGGAAACAGGAGCAGCAAATAAAATTGAGACAGCTGTAGAAACTGTACTTAGAGAAGGTAAATATTTAACAGAGGATTTAGGAGGAAATACAACTACAAGTGGATTTACTGAAGCTATTATAGAAAAAATTGAAAATTATAATTAAGTGTACTTAAATTATGAGTTGAAGGTTGACAATTGATAGTTGACAGTTAAGGTGGATTTTTTTCCGTTATACTACAAAAAATCATCCTTTACTATCAATTGTATATTCTCAACTTTCAACTATTTAAAAAGACATATAGGGCTGACATACTAATTAATTAGTAGTCAGCTTATTATTTATGAATTGAAACAATATAAAATATGGGAGAAAAATTAAATTAATTAATTAAGCTTTTGCAAGAGCCTGATCCAAATCGTATATAATATCATCAATATTTTCCACACCTATTGAAAGCCTTATAAGGTCTGGAGTAACTCCGGCAGCTTTTTGTTGTTTTTCATTCAACTCTGCATGAGTTGTACTTGCAGGGTGAATTACTAATGATTTTGCATCTGCTACATTTGCAAGTAAGGAGAACAATTTAACGCTGTTTATAAATTTCTTTCCTGCTTCAGATCCACCCTTTATTCCAAAGGTAAATATTGAACCTGCTCCTTTTGGAAGGTATTTCTTAGCTAATTCTTTGTATGGACTTCCATCAAGTTCAGGATAGTTTACCCATGCAACTTTTGGATGTTTACTTAAAAATTCAACTACTTTTCGTGTGTTTTCTACATGTCTTTCTACTCTAAGAGAAAGCGATTCAAGCCCAAGTAAGAAATAAAAAGCACTTTGTGGACTTAGTGTTGCCCCTGTGTTTCTTAAAAGTTGTACTCTGGCTTTTGTAGCAAAAGCTGTAGGTCCAAGATCTGCGTATACAAGTCCATTATAGCTTTCATCAGGTGTTATAAAGTCAGGAAATTTTCCGCTTGCTGCCCAGTCAAATTTTCCACCATCTACTATAATTCCGCCTAAAGTAGTTCCGTGTCCACCTATAAACTTAGTTGCAGAATGGACAACTACATCTGCACCATATTCTATGGGTCTTACCAGATATGGAGTTCCAAAAGTATTATCTATGATAAGAGGAATTTTGTTTTTATGAGCTATGTTTGCTACAGCTGCTATATCCAAAACATTTATTCTAGGGTTACCTATTGTTTCTGCATAAACTGCTTTAGTTTTATCTGTAATAGCCTTTCTGATATTTTCAGGATCATCAGGATCTACAAAAGTTACATCAATTCCTAACTTTTTTAAGGTTACGGAAAACAATTCATAAGTTCCACCGTAAAGTGTGCTAGCTGCAACTATATTATCTCCTGCACTTGCTACATTTAATACAGCATAAAGTATTGCTGCAAGTCCGGAAGATGTAGCAAGACCTGCACTGCCGCCTTCAAGTGCTGCTACCCTTTGTTCGAATACATCTTCTGTTGGGTTCATTATTCTGGCATAAACATTTCCCGGTTTTTTTAGCTGGAAAAAGTCTGCGGCTTCATCGGCATCTTTAAATACAAAGGATGTAGTTTGATAGATTGGAACTGCTCTTGCACCTGTAGTTGGGTCAGGCACCTGACCTGCATGTACTTGTAATGTTTCAAATCCTAATTTTCTTTCTTTACTCATTGTTTATTCCTCCTAATACTTTTTTAATATTTTGGACGAAACTTCTATAACCTGGCAGAATAAAAAAATCTTCTTGTAAGATAAGTTACAAGAAGATTCTATCTTCATGCTTCTCATCTTTCAGGTTAACACCTGCTGGAATTAGCACCGTTGAATGAAAATGATCATTCAGGTTGCTGGGCATCATAGGGCCAGTCCCTCTGCCGCTCTGGATAAGAAGTTCCGTATTCGATTGAGAAAATCATACCAGACATAGATAAGATTTGTCAATAGAAAAATATTTGGGAAATTTTATCTAATAGCTACCTACGCACTCTGTGAAAGCGACTATCATCAAATCAAAGATTTGATATGTCTGCTTGTCCCACTAAGTAAGATTCATTTATATTACGAATTATAATAAAATAATGATATAAATAGTATTGACAATTGATAGTTAAAGTATTAATATTAAAGCACTTTTATCACGAGAGGTGGAGGGACTGGCCCAGTGAAACCCAACAACCGGCACTAAAGTGCATCGGTGCTAATTCCTGCAGAATAAAATAAATTCTGAAAGATAAGGAAAGTTGATTTTGTCAAATTTAAAGTTGCTTTTCTGATTGAAGGGCAACTTTTTCAGTTAATAGTCAAAAATGAAAAATTAATAGTTAGTGAGCAAATAAATATTAATTTTGAATAATATTAATGTATATTTATACAATTATGAAATATTAAATAATTTGATGTATTGTAGAAAATTTGTTTAAAGTTTAAAATTTTATACAAGAAGTAATGAATTAAATAATTTGAACATGAAACTTGTATTTGAAAAAGGAGTGCAGCGAATGTTATTTAAAGATTTATTAAATAAGTTTAACAACAAATTTGTTTTTTTTGATGGAGCTATGGGAACCATGCTTCAAAGAGAAGGACTTAAAGTAGGTGAACTTCCAGAAACATTAAATATAACAAATTCAGAGATTATAAGAAAAGTACATAGGGAATATTTAAATGCAGGATCAGATATCATAATAACAAATACTTTTGGTGCCAATGAACTTAAGTATAGTTCTTCTGATTATACAATAAAAGATGTAATTACAGCTGGAGTAAAAATTGCAAAGGAAGAGGCAAAGGATAAATTAGTAGCACTTGACATAGGACCTACAGGACAGGTTATGGAGCCTACAGGGAGTTTAAGTTTTGAATCTGCATATGAATTATTTAAAAGTCAGGTTATTATAGGGGAAAAAGCGGGAGCAGATATAATTCTAATAGAAACTATGTCTGATTTGTACGAAGCAAAGGCAGCTATTCTTGCAGCAAAAGAAAATAGTTCTCTTCCAATATTTTGTACAATGACTTTCCAGCAGGATGGAAGAACTCTAATGGGAACAGATCCCAAGACTATGGTATTTGTACTTGAATCGTTGGGGGTGGATGCCCTTGGAGTGAATTGTTCCTTGGGACCAGGAGAATTGCAACATATTGTAGATGAAATCTTAAAGTATTCTTCTATACCCATTATAGTTCAGCCTAATGCAGGACTCCCAAAGTATGATGGCGAAAATACGATTTATGACATAACTTCAGATGAATTTGCAGAAAATGTAGTGGTTATGGCAAAAAAAGGAGTTAGGTTTTTTGGAGGATGCTGCGGAACAAGTCCTGAATTTATAAAAACTATGGTAAAAAGCTTGAAAAATATAGTACCTTTAGACATAAAAGAAAAAAATTATACCGCAGTGTGTTCAGCCAGGGATACTGTGTTCCTAGGTAATAGAATAAAGTTTATAGGAGAGAGAATTAATCCTACAGGTAGAGATATTTATAAGAAAGAGCTTAAGGAAGGAAAGGTAGGTTTTATACAGAAAGAAGCAGTACAGCAAAAAGAAGAAGGAGCACATATACTTGGGCTTAATGTAGGATTACCTGAGATTAATGAAGTTCAGGCTATGAAAGAAGCAGTAAAGGCAATACAAAAAGTAGTACAATTGCCTATAGATATAGATAGTCCAAATCCTAAAGTCTTGGAGGCTGGAGTTAGAGTTTATAACGGTAAACCTATAATAAATTCAGTAAATGGTAGAAAAAAGTGCATGGAAGAAGTATTTCCAATAGTAAAGAAGTATGGAGGCTGTGTTATAGCCTTAACTATAGATGAAAACGGGATACCTGATACTGCAGAGGGTAGGGTAAAGATTGCAGAGAAGATAATCAAAACTGCCGAAAACTATGGCATCAAGAGAAAGGACATAATAGTTGATTGTCTTACGTTAACTGCATCTGCCCAACAAAGGGAAGTTCTTGAGACAATAAAGGCCATAAAAATTTTAAAGGAACAATTCGGAGTAAAGACTACTCTTGGAGTAAGCAATATATCCTATGGGCTACCTAGAAGATGCATATTAAATAGAACTTTTCTTGCACTTGCCCTTCAGGCAGGACTTGACTTGCCAATAATAAATACAGGAGACCAAGGTGTGAAAGATACTATTTCAGCTTTTGAGGTCTTAACAAACATAGATAAAGATGGGAAGGAATACGTAAAAAAATATAGCAGTAAATCTGAAGGTGAAAAAGCAAAATGGGGAAGTGATATTCCTAATTTAGGTGAAAATGATAAAAATCTAAAACAGGCGATTATTGATGGAATGGAAGATGAGGCAGTAGAGTTAACTTGTAAGCTTTTGAAAAGTAAAAAGTCAGTAGATATAGTAAATTCTTATATAATTCCAGCGTTAGATGAGGTAGGCATACAATATGAGAACAAGGATATATTTTTGCCACAGTTAATACAGTCAGCTGAAACTGTAAAACAATCTTTTGAAATAATAAAAAAAGATATGCTTAGGAGTGGTGAAAATAAGGTATTTAGAGGTAAAATAGTACTTGCTACTGTTAAAGGAGATATACATGATATAGGGAAAAATATAGTTAAAGTGCTTTTGGAGAACTATGGTTTTGAAGTTATAGATTTGGGAAGAGATGTAGATATCAGCCAAGTAGTAGATGCTATAATAAAAAATAATGTAAAGCTAGTAGGACTCAGTGCACTTATGACAACCACCGTAAGTAATATGAAAAAGACTATAGATGCTATAAGAGATAAGGGACTTCAATGTAAAGTTGTAGTAGGTGGAGCAGTATTAAATCAAAATTATGCAGATATGATAGGTGCAGATTATTATGCTAAAGATGCTAGAGAAACTGTAAAAATAGCAGAAGAATTATTTTCAGTTTAGAATAAAAATAATTTTTATGGAATATTTAATGTGTTTAATATACAATAATATGTAAGAGAGACGATATCAAAATAGATTTTGGGAGATATAAAAATGGGTGAAAAGATTAATAAAAAAGATGTTAAGTATGTACCAGAGATAAGAGGAGTACTTAGAGGACATATGATAAATTTCCCTGGTGTAATAAGAGAGGCCAGCGGCATAATAGTTTTTGGAAAGAGAATAAAATCTTTTGCATTTACTACGGACATAGCAGTTATAAAAAATATAGATGCAGATGCAATTTTAGCAGTATATCCTTTTACACCCCAATCAGTTATAACAGAGTCATTAGTTACAGCTTCTGATGTACCCATATTTTGCGGTGTAGGTGGTGGACTTACTACAGGAAAAAGGGTTGTAAACTTAGCATTAAATGCTGAATTTACTGGAGCTATGGGGGTAGTGTTAAATAGTCCTACATCTGATGAAATTGTAAGAGCTGTTAGAGAGGCTATCGACATTCCTATTATAGTTACAGTAGTATCTGAAAGAGATGATATTCAAAAGAGAATTGAATCGGGAACTTCCATATTAAATGTATCTGCAGGTAAGAATAGTGCTTCCCTTGTGAGAAAAATAAGAGAAAAATATAAGGATGTTCCTATTATAGCTACAGGTGGAAGGACTAAGGAAAGTATAGAGGAAACTATAGAAGCAGGTGCAAATGCTATTTCCTATAGTCCTCCTTCTACGGCAGAATTGTTTAAGGGAACTATGGAAAAGTATAGAAATATGTAATAAACAGAGTTCTTGGCATCAGATGGAGTTTTGACTCCACCTGATGCTTATTAACAGGCTTCTTAGTGCATTTAGCACTTAGAAGGCGTTATCCTTTTTAGGAGAAATTGTTATTCAGGGGCTGATTCACTAGTTAACTAGTATGTCAGCCCCCTTATTTTTAATTAGCTTAACTTTTGCAGCTTAAAAATATATAAGAATACAATAAAATACTATGAAAAAGCAAAAAAGGTATTGAATAAATATAAAAATAAATGTATAATTATTTATATATTTAACCTAAGGAGTTAAAAATAATAATTATAGAAAAGGGGAAAAAAATGAAGAAGTTAAAAAAGACAATAATTGTAATGTTGACAATTGTTTTTGCAGCTGCTTTATTTGCAGGATGCGGGAGCAGTAACAGTAATAGTGGAGATGGACAAAAAGGACAGAATGCTTTAGAGAGGGTAAAAAAAGCAGGAGTTCTAAAAGTAGGACTTGAAGATTCTTTTCCACCAATGGAATTTAGAGATAACCAAAACGTACTTAAAGGTTTTGATATAGATATGGCAAATGCCATAGGCAAAAAGCTTGGAGTAAAGACTCAATTTGTAGGTACTGAATTTAATGGAATAATTTTAGCACTTAACTCTGGAAAATTTGATGTTATAATATCAGGACTTAGTATTGATGAAAAGAGAAAAAAGCAAATAGATTTTTCAGAACCTTATATACAAAATGCACAAATTATAGTTACTAAAAGCGGAAATGAAGCAATTAAGACTTCAAAAGATTTAGCTGGAAAGAAAGTAGGAGTAGGAATTGGTACAACTAGTGAAAAAGTTGTTCAAACGTTACAAGGCATAAAAGAAGTTAAAAAATATGATAAGACTACAGAAGAACTTCAGGATTTATTAATAGGAAGAATTGATGCCGTTATAGTAGATGAACCAGTTGGAAAATATTATATATCTAGCCCTGACAAGAAAGGAAAATATACAGTACTTAATGAAAAACTTACCAATGAGCCTATGGGAATAGGATTTAAAAAGGGAGATAAGGAACTTGAAACAGCAGTACAAAAAGCGTTAGATGAGTTAAAAAAGGATGGAACAATGTCTAAAATCTCAACTAAATGGTTTGGAGAAGATATATATAAATAGTATATGCAAAAAGAAAGTAGGTAAGGTAAGTGAATATAGAATTTATTAAAAATATATTACCTATTTTATTAAAGGGTAGTGTAATGACAATTGAACTTACAGTAATCACCTTGATATTAGGAACTATGCTTGGAGTGTTTTTGGCACTTTTGAAATTGTCTAAAAATATCGTATTAAAATTAGTATCAAGTTTTTATACATGGATATTTAGAGGAACGCCTTTACTTTTGCAGCTATTTTTCTTCTACTATGGATTACCTTTTATTGGAATAGAGCTTACTCCTTTTACTGCGGCTATATTAGGACTTGGACTAAACTGTGGTGCATATATGGCTGAGATAATAAGAGGTGGAATACAATCCATAAACAAAGGACAATTTGAAGCAGCAAAAGCTCTTGGATTTAGTTACGTAGAGACTATGAGAAAAATTATTTTACCACAAACCTGGAAGATAATAATACCACCAGTAGGAAATGAGTTTATATCCATATTAAAGGATACTTCATTAGTATCTACTATAGCTATGGTTGAACTTATGAGGTCAGCTCAGCAGATATATGCAAGCAGTTTTGATCCAATATCTGTATTTTTAACTGCAGCAATATTGTATCTTATAATGACAACTGTATTTACAACTGTGTTTGGAATATTCGAAAGAAGATTGGCAATTTACAGTTAGAAATTAGAGTAATTTAAGTGGAGGTTTGATTTATGGAAAATGCTATTTTAAATAATGGCGAAAATTTAGATAAAAATGAATATATGATAGAAGCATCTAATTTAACTAAGAGTTTTAATAATCTTTTAGTTTTTAAAGATTTAAATGTGAAAGTAAAGAGAGGTGAGGTTCTTGTAGTTATAGGAGCCTCAGGCTCAGGAAAAAGTACACTGTTAAGATGTCTAAATCATCTGGAGGAATTGGATAGTGGAACTATAGTTATAGAAGGGGATAAATTAAATCCTAAGGATAAAAAAATGCTT
Source organism: Clostridium sp. AWRP (assembly GCF_004006395.2). NCBI lineage: Bacteria > Bacillati > Bacillota > Clostridia > Eubacteriales > Clostridiaceae > Clostridium > Clostridium sp. AWRP. The sequence continues at coordinate 702,785 of NZ_CP029758.2, forward strand.
CGAAAAATAACTACAAAGATGGGAATGGTTTTTCAAAATTTTAATTTATTTCCACATATGACAGCTGTTCAAAATGTTATGGAAGCTCCACTAGTTGTAAAAAAAGAAAAAAAGTCAGAAGTTTTACAAAGAGCTAAACAACTTTTAAGCAAGGTGGGACTTGCAGATAAGATGGAATATTATCCATCTAAACTCTCAGGTGGACAGCAGCAGAGGGTTGCTATTGCCAGAGCTCTTGCAATGAATCCAGATATAATGTTATTTGATGAACCAACATCAGCCTTAGATCCTGAACTTGTGGGGGAAGTTTTGAATGTAATGAAGGATCTGGCTAAGGAAGGTATGACAATGGTAGTAGTAACTCACGAAATGGGGTTTGCTAGAGAAGTAGCTGATAGGGTTATATTTATGGATGGAGGAAAGATAGTTGAAGAGGGATCTCCAGAGGAAGTATTTTCACATCCGAAAGAAGATAGAACTAAGGAATTTTTAAATAAAGTTCTAAAATAAAAAGTCAGTATTTTAACTGTAGTTCTAATTACTTTTATTTGTTTAAGCTGTTTATTAAAATTTAAATATATATGGAGGGCGAATTCATGAAAGATAAAGTTGTGTTAGCATATTCAGGAGGATTAGATACATCAATTATTATTCCTTGGTTAAAGGAAAATTATGACTTAGAGGTTATTGCAGCTTGTATAGATGTAGGACAAGATGATGATATGAAAGAAGTAGAAAATAAAGCCATTAAAACAGGGGCCTCTAAAGTATATATTGAAGATTTGAAAGAAGAATTTGTAAAAGACTATTTATTTAAGGCAGTAAAGGCCAATATATTGTATGAGGATGCGTATTTTTTAGGTACATCTCTTGCAAGACCACTTATGGCCAAGAGATTAGTTGAAATAGCTCATGCAGAAGGAGCAAAATATATAGCTCACGGATGTACAGGAAAGGGAAATGATCAGGTACGTTTTGAGGTTGGAGTAGCAAGTTTTGATCCTACGATAAAGATAATAGCACCTTGGAGAATATGGGACATAAAGTCCAGAGAAGATGCTATAGATTATGCAAATTCAAAGGGAGTAGATGTTCCTGTAACTAAGGAAAAAATATATTCAAATGATAAAAACATCTGGCATGTAAGTCATGAAGGTGGGGATTTGGAAGATCCAAGAAATGAGCATAAAACAAGTATGTACTTTATGACTACTACACCGGAAAAAGCAAAAGATGAAGACACATATGTGGAGCTTTATTTTGAAAAAGGGGAACCTAAAAAGCTAAATGGAAAAGAATTAAGCCCTTTAGATATGATGGAACAGCTAAACAAACTAGGTGGAGAAAATGGAATTGGAATAGTTGATATGGTAGAGAACAGATTGGTTGGCATGAAATCAAGAGGTGTATATGAAACTCCTGGTGGAGCAATATTATATGCTGCACATACTGCCCTTGAAAGATTAACTATAGATAAGGATACTTTTCACTATAAACAATTAGTATCTCAAAGATATGGTGAACTTGTATATGATGGACTTTGGTTTGGAAGTCTTAGAGAGGCATTGGATGCTTTTGTTGAGTCTACTCAGGAAAATGTAACAGGAACAGTAAAATTAAAGTTATACAAAGGAAATATAATGCCAGCAAGTATAGATGCCCTACATCCTCTATTTAATGAAAGTATATCTTCGTTTGGTGCAAGTGATTTATATGATCATAAAGATGCAGATGGATTTATTAAAATTTTCAGCTTACCTTCTAAAATAAGAGCTGCGGTAAGAAGGGAAAATTAGTATGAAACTCTGGGGAGGAAGATTTAAAAAATCTGAAAGCAAGCTTATGGAGGATTTTAATAGTTCTCTTAGCTTTGATAAACTTCTTTATAGTGAGGATATAGAGGGAAGTATGGCTCATGTAAAAATGCTTTCCAAATGCAATATACTGTCTAAAGAAGAAGGAGAATCCATATTAAAAGGACTGCAATCTATTTTAAGTGACATTGAAGATGGAAAACTTAAAATAGAAGGAGATTATGAGGATATACACACTTTTGTAGAGGTAAATTTAATAGAGAGAGTAGGGCAGGTAGGAAAGAAACTTCATACTGCTAGAAGTAGAAATGACCAAGTAGCAGTGGATTTTAGATTATACTGTAAAAAAAGTGCATTAGAAGTTATAAATAATATAGAGAAACTTCAAGATGTAATCAAAAATCTTGGAGAAAGTAACAATATAATGATGCCTGGGTATACTCACCTTCAAAGGGCACAAGTTGTAACTTTTAAGCATCACATAATGGCGTATTATAATATGTTAAAAAGAGATAAAGCAAGAATATCAAATGCAGTTGAAATTATGGATGAAAATCCACTTGGATGCTGTGCTCTTGCTGGAACAACTTATAATATAGATAGAAGTTTTACTGCAAAAGAATTGGGCTTTAAAAAGCCTGTAGACAACTTTTTAGACGGTGTAAGTGATAGGGATTATGTCCTTGAGTTATTGGCGAGTTTTTCTATAATAATGATGCATTTAAGCCGTTTAAGTGAAGAACTTATATTATGGAGCAGTAAAGAATTTGATTTTGTACAGATAGATGATGAATTTTCCACAGGAAGCAGCATAATGCCTCAAAAAAAGAATCCCGATGCTGCAGAACTCATAAGAGGCAAAACAGGGAGAGTATACGGTTCGCTCATGTCACTGCTTACCACGATGAAAGGCATTCCTCTTGCCTACAATAAGGATATGCAGGAAGATAAAGAACAGTTTTTTAACTCCTTAGATACTGTATTAAGCTGTCTTAAAGTTATGAGTGGTATGCTCTCCACATTAAAAATCAAAAAAGACAATACATTTAAAGCTGTTAAAAGAGGATTTTTAAATGCTACAGAAGCAGCTGATTACTTGGTTAATAAAGGAATGGCTTTTAGAGATGCCCACAAAGTAATTGGTGAAATTGTATTGTATTGTGAAGAAAGAGATAAGGCTATAGAAGATGTTTCTGTAGATGAATTGAAAAAGTTTAGCTCTCTTTTTTCAGATGATGTATATGAGTTTATAAACTATGAAAATACATTAAATAGAGGAATTAAGAAAAATCTCAGATAATATGTAAAATTAATGCGTAAGTAGAAGAACTTTATAATTGTTTTCTACTTACGCTTATAATTATTTGACTTCTTTTGTATCTCCAGTGCTTCTTTCATTTCCGAAAAACGAAAGTGCATACAACCCTCCTAGTCCTACAAGAGCGTATATTACTCTAGTAGCTATGGACATTGTTCCAAATAGTGATGCTACAAGGTCAAATCTAAAAAAACCAATTAGTCCCCAATTTAACGCACCTATTACAACTAATGCTAGTGCAATTATATCTAATGTTCTCATAATTACATCTCCTTTTTATTTTTATACAAAAATATTATTTGCATATTTTATAAAATTTATGAGTTTAAATAAAAAGAAAATGAAAAAAGAAGGTAAATAACAAGCTATTCACCTAAAACATCGATATCAATGCTTCTATCTACAGGTTGAAATAGAGATATTATTGTATCAGTTCTTTGAACTCCATCTACGGATTGAATTTTATTCATAAGTAGATTTTGTAAGTCAGTGATATTTTTACATAGAACCTTTACAAATATAGAATAATCTCCTGTTGTATAATGGATTTCCACGATTTCTTTTATTTGTTTTAATTCATCTAGCGAATTATTAAAAGACTTAGCTTTATCCAAATAAATGCCTATAAAGCCACATACGTCAAATCCAATTTTTGAATTGTCGATTATAAGCTTAGTACCTTTTATTATGTCCATGTCCTCCATTTTTTTAACTCTAACATGTATAGTTCCACCGCTTACATGGCATTGTCTAGCTATTTCTAGAAAAGGAGTCCTTGAATCCTTCAAAAGAATTTCAAGAATTTGAAGGTCTAAGTCATCTAAACCATTAATTTTTAAGCTCAATTTATATTCCTCCTTTTAAAGTTATCCGTATTTTTTATGAAAACTTTAAATTAGTATGTGTACAATAACATTATAACAGAAATTTTGATAAATTAATAATTGTAAACCTTATCATTGATAAATAATTTATGAATTTCTAATTTCAGGTATAATGAAATGATAAATTTATAAAAAAATATAATATTAATTAATGATATTGCAAAATATATGAAAAAGTATTATTATATTGGTAATGAAACTAGAGAAAAAATATTCATTGAGAGTTTATATAAATTGTTTAGGGAGGCCACATATATGAAAACGTATGTATTAAAAGATGAAAAGGAATTAAAACTTTTGGATGAAACTATGGAAAAGGTTAGAAGAGAAAAATTACCTGCTATACTTGGTATACAACAAGCTATGTTGATGGCAGTAGATGATTATATGTATAAAAATGGAGTAGTTAGACTTTTACCTAACATGCTGGCACCTATAACAGATCCACTTTGTCACAGCGTAGAAGAGTGTGCAATTACTTATCAAGGACAAGAATTTAACTTAACAAAGTCTATGATATTTCATAAACAAATAACTCTTTCAAATCCAAACTTACAAAAAATTTATATTGTATCTCCGAATGTAAGATTGGAGCTGCCAGAAAGAGGGGATAAAAGACATTTATTTGAGTTTACTCAGGTTGATTTTGAATTTAAAGATGGTACAATGAATACGGTATTTGAATTTATGGAAGGTCTCATAAAATACGTGTTTGACTATATAAAAGAAGAATGTAAGGACAAGTTTGAAAAATTAGGAATAGGAACATCTCACTTAGATATAACAGGTCCTTTTGAGAGACATACAACTCAAGAGTTAAAAGCCAAATATGGAGATGATTTTGAGGCTATAGCTTCACAAAAAGCAACACAACCATTTTGGTTAATAAATCATAAGAGAGAATTCTACGATGCTGAGGATTTGGATAACATGGGTACTTATAAAAACTATGATTTAATATGGCCTATGGGGTATGTAGAAGGATTAAGTGGAGGAGAAAGAGAATATAAATATGATAGAATAATTACAAGAATGAGAGAAGCTAAAACGGATGAGAGTTTACTTAGAAACTACATTGAGCTTGCAAAAAGAGGAGAACTCCCTAAAACAGCTGGAGCTGGTTTCGGAGTTGAAAGAATGACTAGATTTGTATGTCAACAAAAAGAAATTGATGATGTGACCGTATTTAGCAGAAAACCAGGAAAAGAAAAATATATATTCTAAAAAAGAGGCTGTCTAAAATGGACAGCCTCTTTAGCTATTTGCTTAAAATTTTACTGTCACTTAGGATTTCAGACAAATAAATAGAAAAGGTATTGATATAAGTTAGAAAGTATATAATAATATATATAGACAGACTAAGGGGGGAGAGCAAATGCCTTTATGGTTACAAGTACTATTACAGGTAGCATTTATTGCAATAATATTTTTATTTGTATATAATCAATTAAAAATACGTATTTTATACAAGTTTCATCCAAACAGATGGATAATTCTTTTATTGTCTATAGCAGCTTTTTTCTTGCCTACAATAATAGCAGCCTATTTTAGATATAATTTAAATGGGAGTGTATGGCAATACATATCTTCTGCTGTATTTTTAGTCTTATTTTTATGGTTTGTGGATTTAAGAAGTGGTGCCATATATAATGTAAAAGGTTCACAAAAAGAAAACAACATAAAGATAAAGCCTAAGGCTAAACCAAATAGAGCAAAACATAATAAAAACAAAAAGTAAGTTTTTTATACAAATTAAAAGTCTACTTATAGGTAGGCTTTTAATTTGTATAAAAAAAATCCACATGGGGGAGCATGTGGATAAATAGGGGATATCTATTAACCTTTTAATACATATTCATAATATCATAGATTTTTACATAAATCAATATTTTTTATTTATAAACGCTATTTTTTGACACTAATTGCGAAACAATACACATGAATTAAGAAATGTATATTTTACTTAAATATATTATCGGAAGTAGTAGAATTATAATAAAAACGTTGACAAAACACAAATAACTGATATATAATAAAAATACAAGGTATACATATGCTAACATGTATATACAAGTTATTGCCTTATTAAAAAATATATAGTTTATATCTGTAATTTTTTTAGTAAATAAATTACAGTTTATATTTACCAGATTATTATTTAGTTTTAAACTTCCATTTCTGAGACCCCCATCTCTAGATAATAAAGTGATTACTTGAGCTATCACTTGGGAAGAAGAGGCAAATATGCATCTGGATCATAGAGTTCTAAGTGTACTTGAAATTAAATTTTATGTATGCTCAGGACTCTGTTTATTCTTAGTAAGTAATTACAAACTCTTCTACGCTGTGACAAAAGTGACTTAATTTCTCAAAGCTTATAATATTGACAATGACGTTTTATAATTCTAATATTATAATTATGTTAAAATTGTTTTATATGTATTAGATGAAATTTAATAAGGAGTAGTAAATAATGAAAAACTCTATATATTGTAAAATAGCCGATGATATACGTGATAGAATTATTAGTGGTGAACTTAAAACAGGGGATGATTTGCCTTCTGAAACAGCTTTATGTAGTGAATATAGTACAAGCAGGATGACGGTTAGAAAGGGGCTTGCCATTTTATCTAATGATGGATACATATATTCTATACCAGGAAAAGGATATTTTGTCCAAAAGCCTAATTATAACAAATATACTATTTTTTATAGTGAGAGAAACAATTTGATAAATGATGTGGATCGCATAAAACTTCTATCTGTAGATGTTGTTTTGCCTGATGATAAACTTGCAACTAATCTTCGTATAAGTAAAAATAGAAAGATAATAAGAATTAGAAGATTGTTTTATACACAAGGGGATGCCATGGCTTATGATTTAAAATACCTAATATACCAAAGGGGAGTTCCAATTATAGAAAATGAGATTGAAAATGCTACTTTCCCAGAAATGATGTCAAATAGGGCTTCTCTTTATAGTTTAAACAAGGAAATTGTAATGTATGCTAAAATGCCGGGAGAAGAGATTAAGGAACTTTTAAAAATGTATGATGAGGTTGCGTTATTTGTTGTAGAGCAAAAATTAAATGATGTTAAAGATAAGCCAATTGGATTTGGAATAACTTACTTTAGAGGAGATTATATTAAATTACACGGGGTTAGTCAATAAAAGTAAGGTTTAATTATCACAGAATTTTCAAAATGAAATAAATATTAGAAAAAGAGGCTGGTGTACTAACTAATTAGTATATCAGCCCCTTTAACATGTATACATATTTTTAAACAGTCGACAATTGATAGAGGAAAATTGAAACTTATAAAAATGTGCTAAATAAACTAAATTCAGGGTTATAGGGCTAAAATAAATTCAGTTGAACAATTACAAATTTTGTTATACAATTTAAGAGTAAACGTTTTGAAATGCCAATTTATTGTGTAATTAGTGAATATGGAGGTATGTAAATGGAAGGATTATATAAAGAGATGGTAAAGCTTTTACAGAAAGAAGAAAGTTTTGTAGTAGCGACTATATTCGACAAAACGGGTTCAGCACCGCGTACTGCTGGTGCAAAGATGGTAGTTAGAAATGACGGTTCAATTATTGGAACCATAGGAGGAGGGCGTTTAGAAGCTGATGCCATAGATCTTGCTAAAAAGTCACTGTCTTTAAAACAAACTGTAATGCAGTCTTTTGATTTGACTAACAATGATGCAGCTTCTATGGATATGATTTGTGGTGGTAAAGGCGAGGTTTTAATAGACTTTATAGATGCTCAGAATGAAAATAATCGAATGATTTATGAAACAGTAGTAAAAATTCAGGAAAAGAGGGAAAAAGCATGGTTTATTACAGTGCTGGATAATGTCTCTGGTACCTCTAATTTGAGATGCCAACAATGCATAGTAAAACCAGATAAAACTCTTATTGGTAAAATTGATTGTGATCCAAATATCTTGGATAAACTGATAGCTGGACCAGCGAAAATATCCATACATGCTGAAGTAATAGATAATCAGCGCTTTTTGGTAGAACCTTTACGTCCTGAAGGAACAGTTTATATTTTTGGGGCAGGGCATGTATCTCAAAGAATAGCACCTTTAAGTGAAACAGTTGGTTTTAGAACGGTAGTATTAGATGATCGTGAAGAGTATGCTAATCGAAGAAGATTTTTAGAGCCTACAGAACTTATGACCATTGATTCGTTTAACAAATTACCGAATTTACATATTGATGAAGATAGTTATTTAGTTATTGTGACTAGAGGACATCTTTATGATAAAGTTGTTTTAGAACAGGTACTTCGCAGCAATGCTAAGTATATTGGCATGATAGGAAGTAAGAGTAAACGAGATAAGATTTTTACTCAATTACTTAATCAGGGATATACAAAAGAAGAAATTAGAAGTGTTTACTCACCAATAGGTACAAGCATAGGAGCAGAAACACCAGAAGAAATTGCAGTAAGTATTGTAGGAGAGCTGATTAAAGTAAGATCAGAAGGTGAAAAGATAAATTCTAAGAAAAAGGGTAATAATTCTAATATCTGTTGTAATTAATTATGAGCATGTCAAGAATACCTTTAAAAAAGAATATTTTTGACATGCTGTTTTTTTAGTTAGTGATAAACTATAAAATTATTTAATTGTTGACGGATTTAGGTCTATTTCAAAAGGACCAACCGAAGAAAAAGTATATTGAAGGTGATTTAATTTTAACTTATCTCCTATTCCAGTTTTTATTTGATAAAAAACTTTAATATTATCATTATTTTGGCTAGTGTTACTTTCACCATCTCCGTCAGTAACGCTTTCAAATAAAATATTTGAAGTTTGTAATTTTGAATTGCTGTCATTTATATAATTGTAAATTAACTCTATACTGTCATTTGATAAGCGGTTTATACTAATAATTTTGAATCTAAATCCCTTATAGTTAACTATTTTGTTTAAAATGTTTTTACCTGATTTGGGAACATTTAATTCTAAGTTAAAATCAGAAGTTTCATCGTTATAATTATTGAGATCATTATTAATAGAATTGAAATCAATACTATCAGTATGATAAACTACATTTGAAACAGTTAACTTTAATTTTTTGCCAGTGAGTTTGCTTAAATCAAATAAAGATTCATTTCCTTTATCTAAATAATTAATATTGTTATGGCCATATACTGCATTATTATATTCATCAGAAATTATAATATGGGAATTTTGTATAGAATTATTATTTATTAATTTTGTACTAATTGGTTCTTTGCAACCCCATTCTTTGCCTTCTTGGAATGTTCCATAATTAAGTGTATCTATTTTTTTCGATTTAAAATCTGGTAAGGTATCTGTAAAATAATAATCTACTTTTAAAATATTCCCCTCTCTTTTTAATGAAGTCACGTTTAGTGTAGTTATTCCATTAGTTGCAGTATATAAAACTTTTGATTCAGCAGCTTCTTTAAAATCAGAATTTTTTAGTTTAAAAGTTGCTTTAGTAAACTTTTTATCATTATCTACAATACTTAAAGTATAGCTATTAGCTTTTTTTATATTACCATTGTATTCTGCCCGGTATGAGCCTATGTGATTATCCGGCATCATAGCAAGATTGTCACTCCTATGAAGTTCATAAGAATTACCATGATTGTCTGTAATAGTGTAATAAGATCGTTTAAGCTCTTCAGGTTCAATAGTTAAAGTAACTATAATTTTATTATTGTCTATATACATATTAGCTAAAGTTATATTACCTTGTTTAATACTGTTTTTAAGAATTTTTGGTTTATCTGAAGAAACTTTTACTTCTCCAATACCAGATATAACAGTGAGTTTTTCTATCATATTAGCTAAAACATTCCTTTGTGATATGAGTATAGGAATAGTTATCAGAAGGATGATTGCTGCTGCAATAAAATTTTTTTTACCTTTAGGTTTCTTAGGTTTTACTTTACTAATAATATTTTTACAGATTTTTTTCTTTTCAAATTCATTGAGGTCATCACTGCTAAATTCATTTCCATTTATATTAACATCATTTAAAAGTTTTAAAACATCATCTTCATTCAAATTTAAATTCATTTTGATACCTCCACTTCACCTGAAATATGTAATTTTCTTATAATCGAGTTTTTAGTGCGCCATAATCTATTGTAGATAGCCCCTTTTGATAAATTAAAATTTTTACACAAGGTTTCCATATCTTGATCCAAAAGGTATTTTCGTATAAACAGTTCTCTGTCCAGCTTATGTTCATATTGCAAAAGCTTTATTAATTCTTCTTTCTTTTCCCTCAATATATATTCATTTTCAATATCAGTATTAGAGATTAACATTTGTTCTTCTATCTGAAGGTTGTCCTGTTTAACTAAGCTTCTTTTATAATCTATAGCCTTATATTTACTTACAGCTAAAAGCCAATTCTTAAATGAAGATTTTTCAGGATTATATAAGTGACTTTTATTCCATATTAAAAGATATACATCATTAATACATTCTTTTGCATTTTCATAATTATCGTTTCCAAGTACATTTAGTACAACTTTAAAAACTAAATTACAGTAAATATTAATTATGTATTCTAAGGCTGCAGGATTTTTTCCCTTAAGTTCTAATAAAAAGTTTTTATCGTTAATTTTCATTTTTAACTCCTTTCGTCTTATCTTATCACTAATTAATACGAATAATATAGTTAGTATTTCACAGAATTTATTTTGACATTTTAGCTAAAATGAGAATTCCTACTAATTTGTCGAATTCATGTTATCATAAGTGATTTGTTAAGTAAGTAGACAAGTTGTGAAAAATATAATATACTTTATATTGAGAAAAAGGGAAAAATAATAAATAATCTACTATATAAAGTTAAAAAATACACAAAGTTATGTTTACAACATAAATAAGAATTACATTTTTCTATGAGGTGATTTCTATGAGTTTTAATCCAGTATCGAGTAAAAAGTTATACTTGCAAATTTATAATCAGATTCTTTCACAAATCCAATTAGGAATGTTTAAGATAGGTGACAAATTACCACCAGAAAGGGAGTTGTGTACACAGTTCAATGTAAGTAGGGCCCCTGTCAGGCAGGCTCTAAGTGCTTTGGAATTGAACGGATACATTTATTCCCGTCAGGGTGAAGGTGTTTTTGTTATGAACAACCAACCAACTATTGGAAACAATAAGTCAAATATGGTGCTAGAGTCAGTGACCCCAGAAGAGATTGTTGAGGCAAGGATGAATATCGAACCTATAATTGCTAAATTTGCAGCTGAAAGGGCTACGGATCAGGAGATTGAGAATATACGTAAGATTGAAAATAAGTTTGAAGAAGAAGCAAATGAGGGCATATACAACCCGGAAACAGATGAAAAATTACACGTTGAGATATCAAAAGCTTCTCATAATGATTTGTTTATCAAATTTACCAATGATATAAACAATGTGATGAAAGAGCATAAAATGTGGATTTTCCTTCGTGATAGAACTGTTACTAGACCAGAATACAGGGATATCAATGTAAGTGAACATAGGGAGATTGTTAAATCCATTGAAAATTGTGATGGTGAAGAAGCAATGAAAAAAATGACTAAACACATGAATAATCTGTACGACAGGTATTGGAAGGAATAGGAGATAATATAACGGGAGTTGTTATGCTAAGCAATTTAACATATAATATGCTGTTTTGTAAATTAAAAACAAATGCAACATATTATAGAGTTTATTCTTGGTGTAACAACCCTTATTTTTTTAGTTGATAATTTATCTTTTTGGTTATGTTTTGAATATTTGTATATACAAAGTTGATATTATATTAACAAAAACAATCTTTAGCAACTTATATTTTCATTGTCTTATTGGGATATGATTGTCAATAATATTTTTTACAATATAAGGGAATATATTCAACAATTTTCTGCAGAGAATGTTGTGTACCTTTCTTTTAATTCTTAGAAAGTACTCATTCACTAATTCACAGAAACCAAGATATAGTGAGGTGTTAGTAACATTTTATTTTTCTGAAATTTAAGAAAAAAGAAAAAATTTTTTAATTTATTATTGACAAAAGTTGAATCCAAAGTATAATGAAATCATAAGATACTTAGTAGACAAGTATACAAGGTAATAAATATTAACGAGGTGATTGGTATGAAAGATATAAGTGTTGAAGAATTAAAACAAAAAGCTATTGAACTTAGGAAAACAGCCCTTACTATGATTTATGAAGCAGGATCTGGGCATCCAGGTGGCTCCCTTTCTTCAGCTGATGTAGTAGCAGCACTTTATTTTAAAGAAATGAATATTGACTCTAAAAATCCTAAATGGGAGGATCGTGACAGGTTTATTTTATCAAAAGGTCATGTTTGTCCAATTCAGTATGCTGCATTAGCATTACAGGGATTTTTTCCGTATGAAACTATACACACATTAAGACAGTATGGATCAATCCTTCAAGGACATCCAAACATGAATAAGTGTCCAGGTATAGACATCTCTACTGGTTCTCTAGGGCAAGGCCTCTCTGTAGGAGTCGGTATGGCAATTGCTGGTAAGCGAGATGAAAAAGATTACAGAGTCTTTGTTATAGTAGGAGATGGAGAAAGTCAGGAAGGTCAGATATGGGAAGCAGTTGAAACTGCAGTTAAATATCAATTAGATAATTTAGTCGTATTTGTTGATGATAATGGACTTCAATGTGATGGTGCTTGTAAAGATATTATGCCAAATCAAGATATAGAAAAGAAATTTAGTGCATTTGGTTTTGAAACAAGAAGGATTAATGGACATTCTATGGAAGAAATAGTTGAAACTTTAGATTATATAAGAGAAGCAAAGAATGGAAAACCTAAATGTATTGTAATGAATACTGTAAAGGGTAAAGGAGTATCATTTATGGAAAATGTAGCTTCGTGGCATGGAGTTGCTCCTAATGATGAAGAATATAAACAAGCTATGGAAGAGTTAGAAGGAGGTTTAAAGTAATGAGTATGGTGAAAAAAGCAACGAGACAAGCTTTTGGAGATGAAATATTAGCATTAGGAAAAAAGAATAAAGACATATATGTTGTTGATATAGATATTGGTAAATCATGTAAAACTGGAGAATTCTTAAAGCAGTTACCTAATCAACATATAAATGTTGGTATAGCTGAACAAAATGCTTGTGGAGTTGCTGTAGGACTTGCTACAACTGGAAAAATACCATTTGTAAGCACATATGCTATATTTGGTTCTTTAAGAATGGGTGAACAGATAAGACAAGAGGTTTGTTATCCAAACCTAAATGTTAAAATTGCTTGTTCTCATGGTGGGCTTACTCCTGCTAATGATGGTGCTAGCCATCAATGTATAGAAGATATGGGAGTTCTTAGAACTTTACCAAACATGACAGTAGTTATGGGTGCTGATTATTATTCTACTAAAAAGCTAATACAACAAGCAGCAGAAATTTATGGACCTGTATATCTTCGTTTTACAAGAGATGCTATTCCAGTAATATATGATGAAAATGAAGAGTTTACAATAGGTAAAGCAAAGAAAATAAAAGACGGAGAAGATATAGCTATTATTGCTAATGGAGATACTGTATATTTAGCATTAGAAGCATCTAAAAAACTAGAAGAGGAAGGAATTTCTGTAAAGTTATTAGATATGCATACAATTAAGCCTTTAGACAGAGAAGCAGTAGTTGAATGCTTGAATGTTGGAAAGATAATTACTGTTGAAGACCATAATATTATAAATGGACTAGGAAGTGCAGTATGTGAAGTAGTTGCTGAAGAAGGAAAAGGTAAAGTAGTAAGAATAGGGGTTCAAGATCAATTTGGACAGTCTGCACCTTATGAAAAACTTATGGAAATTAACGGAATTACTATAGCTAATATAGTAAAAACAGCTAAAGAAATGCTAAAATAATAAAAAATTGTAAAAGTCTAATTATACATTAAATAAATTGTGAGGAGAGATAATTTATGTTTGAATTAAATGGAAGAGTAGCAATAGTAACAGGAGCTGGTTCACCAAAAGGAATAGGACGTACTATAGCATTAACACTTGCAAAGCAGGGAGCTGCAGTTGTTATAGCGGATTTGAATACTGCAGGTGTAGATGATACTGTAAAAGCTGTTAAAGAAGCTGGTGGAAAAGCGCTAGGCGTAACATTGGATGTTACAAGCAAGGAATCAAATGAAGCTATGGTAGAAAAGGTCATTAAAGAATATGGAAGAATAGATATACTTATAAACAATGCAGGTGTTTCACAGAAGGTTACTGTTGAAGATATGACATTGGATGATATGAAGAGAATATTTAATGTAAACGTGTTCGGATTATTCTTGTGTACTCAGACTGTAATGAAGATTATGAAAAAACAGAAATACGGCAGAATAATAAGTCTTTCTTCAGTATCAGGCAAGAGGGGCGGCGGAATATTCGGCGGTGCACACTATTCAGCATCAAAGGCTGCAGTATTAGGATTCTCAAAGAACCTTGCTCGTGAAGTAGCACTTGACGGAATAACAGTAAATAGCGTTGCTCCAGGCCTTATTAACACGGAAATATGGAAATCACTTCCCAAAGAACAGGCTGATGCAATTATTGGGAATATACCTATAGGAAGACCAGGAGAAACACAAGAAATTGCATCAACAATTGCTTTCCTTGCTTCAGAAGAAGCTTCATATATAACAGGCGAGGATATAGACATCAATGGTGGACAGCATATGGATTAAACTTTGAAATTTTTTACAATATTATAACATAGGATATCTGGTTGAATTTAAGATATCCTATAGTATAAAAGCAATATTTTTAATATCCTTTTATTAAATTTACATTTTTATATCAAAATAGTAAAATGAATTTCTAAAATTATAATCTTAGCATAGCAGTAACCGTTTACAAATTATCTTAAAATTGTAGCAAATTCATATTTTGAAATAAGCGAGATTGGCCTAGGGTAGAAGTGAAAATAATATATACTTAATTGATTAATGAAGAATGAAGATATTTGATGAAAAATTGGAAAATGCTATAAAATTATTTGGAGGTAGTGTTATGGATGTAAAACAAATTGAGGCTTCAACGGTCAAAAAAGTCACATTAAGACTAATTCCGTTTCTGTTTATATGTTTCGCAATAGCAATAATGGATAGGGTAAACGTAGGATTTGCTGCATTGACAATGAACGCAGATCTTGGTTTTTCCAGTGCTGTTTATGGGTTTGGTGCTGGAATATTCTTCATAGGATATTTCATATTTGAGGTACCAGGAAGCGCAGTAATGACTAAATGGGGAGCAAGAAAATGGATTGCAAGGATAATGATTTCTTGGGCATTCATTGCAGCAGCTATGTCTCTTATAAAAACCCCAATACAATTTTATACAGTTAGGTTTCTTTTAGGAGCAGCGGAAGCTAGTTTCTATCCATGTATGGTATGGTACTTAAGTAATTTCTATCAAAGTAAGAATCATGCCAAAGCTATAGCTGGATTCATGCTTGCAATACCAGCAGCCAATGCAATAGGTTCTCCAATAGCAACTGTATTGTTGGGTACAAGTGTGTTTGGTTTATCAGGATGGCAGAGTCTGTTTATATTAGAGGGTATACCATGTCTGATCTTAGGTATAGTATGCTTAGCATATCTAGATGACAAAATAGAAGACGTAAAGTGGTTGACAAAAGAAGAATTAGATTGGCTTATAGATGTTACAACAAAGGAAAGACTTCATAAAGAGAAAGCAAAACGATATACATTCATGGATGCTTTAAAGGACAGGGATGTGCTGGTAATGTCCTTAGGTTATTTTTGCTGGATGACGGGTTACTATGGAATAAATATGTTTCTTCCAACTATAACTAAAGGAATGTCTGCATCATTTAAGCTTAGTACTATGGGTTTAGGATGGCTTGTGGGAGGCATGTACCTTTGTGCTATGGTTGCTATGTATTTGGTTGGTAACCATTCTGACAAAACTAATGAAAGACGTCTTCATGTTTTTGGATGTTTATTAATAAGTGCAGTTGCAATGGTAGCAAGTGCTTATGTTGCAAAATCAAGTGTAGTAGGAGCCTTCGTGTTATTGACTATTTCTGTATGTGGAGCATTTGGTTCATATTCACCATTCTGGGCAATTCCACCTTCATTCTTAACTGGTGCTGCTTCAGCAGGTGCTATAGCTCTTATAAACAGTATAGGTAATCTTGGAGGATTCGTTGGACCTTACCTTGTTGGATATATCAAAGATATAACAGGTTCTTTTACCGCAAGTATGATATTTCTTGGAGTTGTATTAGCCTTAGGTGGTATTATTGTAGGATTCCTGGTTAAGGTTTCAGGTAAAGTTGTAGTCCTTGATGGAGAAGAAAAAAATAGTTTAACATAGTATCAAATAGTAAAATGAGGTTCCAGCAGTTGGATTGAAATGGCTGCTGGAATTATTAAAAATCTGAGCAAATCAAATTCAAATAAAAGAGAGTGATATGAGAATGAAAAGATTAGGTGTTTTAACAAGCGGAGGAGATTCTCCAGGAATGAATGCTGCTATTAGAGCGGTAGTTAAATCCTCAAATCATTATGGCATAGAAGTTCTAGGGATAAAGCATGGGTATGCAGGTTTGATAAATGGTGAGGTAACACCTCTAGGCCATCATGAGGTTGATAGGATGGCAGAAAAGGGTGGAACCATACTGAAAACTGCCAGATGTCCTGAATTTATGGAAGAGCAGGGAAGGCAAATGGCTGTGGAAACCATAAAAAAGTTTGGTGTAGAAGGATTAGTTGTAATTGGAGGAGATGGTTCTTTCCATGGAGCAGAAAAACTCAGCGAAATGGGAGTTAATGTAGTAGGACTTCCTGGAACAATAGACAATGACTTAGCTTATACTGAGTACTCAATAGGATTTGATACAACTTTAAACACTGTTATGGATTGTATAGGTAAAATAAAAGATACGGACTCCTCCCATGAAAAAACAACTATTGTAGAGGTTATGGGAAGATACTGTGGTGATCTGGCATTGTATTCTGCTTTAGCTGGTGGTGGTGAGATAATATCTACTCCTGAAAGAAAATTGGATTTTGACACTATATGTTTAAAATTACAGGATAACATAAGCAGAGGTAAATTTGATAACATAATAATAATAACCGAAAGAATGTATGACATAGAAGAACTTGGAATATACATACAAAAAAAGCTAAATATAACTGTAAGAAGTACGGTTTTAGGATATATACAGAGAGGCGGCGAACCATCAGTTTTTGATAGAATTCTAGCAAGCAAAATGGGTGTTAGGGCTGTAGAACTACTGATACTGGGAGAGACATGCAGAGCAGTAGGAATCAGAAACAATAAAATAATAGATGTGGACTTTAGAAAAGTAAATTATATAGATTCAGGTAAGGATAAGGAATATGATCTTTTAAATAAACTCTTATAAAATTATTATCTAAAATAAGCTTTAAATACTCGTTTTTAAGTATCTAGAGGTTATTTTTATTTGATGAACAATATAAAAAATAAGCCCATTGTATTAAAAATAAGTTGTATACAATGAGCAATGTTTAAGTAAATTATGAATTAAACAAATTCTCTATTTTATTAAAAACACCTACTTTGTATAATGTAGCCATAACATTCAATAGAAAACTATCTATATTTTAATCAACATTATAACTCACTTCTTTTTTATTATTCTTAATTCTTATTACCCAACAGGGATTGCATTTCTGCTTTATAAATTAGTTTCCCATTTTTGCCTAACGGGAAGTCAAACTAGTAAATATTAAGGTAAAAGTAAAAAAGTAGGCTTAGTAGCAATAATGCATAAGCTAATTAACTGCATCCTGTAGTAGAACCACAGTCAAGACATACCATACAAGTGCCGTTTCTTACCATTCTAGTACTTGAACAAGTAGGACATACTGCACCATAAACTTTTTCACCATCTATTTTTTTTATTTTTGTTTCATTTCCATTAGTTTTTATGGTATTTAATTCAGGTGAAGAATTACCTAAAACTAAGCTGTCCTTATCGTAGTTTTCGGGTTTAACCTGGCATCTTGAATAATCCCCCAATTCTATATCAATTACCTTGCTTATAAGGTCTGAAATTGAGGATACATATTTTATATAAGGATGCTTCTGAACAAATCCATAAGGCTCATACTTTTGTCCCCTGAGCATTCGTGATATATCCTGAGGTGGAACATGGTATTGCAGCATAACGGATATTGCTTTAGAAAGAGAATTTAGAAGTCCCATTATTATAGTACCCTCTCTATCTGTAGTTATATATATTTCAGATATTTCTCCATTAGAATTTCTGTTTACTGTAGTGTATATTTTAACGTCATCTATTTGAGCAGGATGGGTAGTTCCTGTGCGAATTCCAATGATTTTATCTCGCTTTGAATATTTTATTCCTTTTTGTAATTCCTTCACTTTTGATAAAAGTTGGTTATATGTAAAGTCTTCTATCTTTATATCATTGGAATCTGATAAAGTGGTATTTAAAGGCTGAGCGGCTTTAGAAGAATCCCTATAAAGGGCGATGCCTTTAACACCTAATTTCCAGGAAGTCAGAACTACATCTTTAAAATCTTGTACTGAAGCAGTTTTAGGTAAATTTACAGTTTTAGATACAGAACCTGATATAAGAGGGGTCAAACAAGCTACCATCTTTACATGTCCCATAGGATCAATATATCTTTCACCGCTGCCACATTTATTTGAAGTATCAAATATACTTAGGTGTTCATCTTTTAAATGAGGCGCACCTTCTATTTTGCCATCCAGTATTTTTTCATAAGTATAGTCATTTTCACATACATTTTCCTTTTCGAGTACATAGGACAGTATGTCTTCTATTTGTTCAGAGGTATAACCTAGATTTTTAAGGGCAATAGTTATTACAGGATTTATAATAGTCATAAATCCTCCTCCAGATAACTTTTTATAAACAATGTGACTGAAAAATGGTTCTATTGAAGTAGCTCCACAGTCCATGGCAAAGGATATGGTTCCTGTAGGTGCTATAACTGAAACCTGGGCATTTCTGTATCCAAATTTGATACCACTTTTAAGTGCATTTATCCAGCAATCTTTTAAAGCCTTTCCTATGTAAGAAAGTCTTTCCTTTTTTAATACGCTGTGTTTTACCTTTAATGGAACATAATTTAGACCTTCAAATTCATTTGAAAAGTTATTCCCTAGAATTGCTCGGAGAGACTCCATATCTACGGAGGCTGCTCTAGCATGATTTCTTAAAACTCTCATCATATAGGGCTTATTTATTTCAAACTTTTTAAAGGGACCTATTTCTTTTGCCATAAGAGAAGACACATAATAAGACTCACCTGTAAGTATTCCAACAAGTGATGCAGCTAAAGTTCTAGATTCATCTGAATCGTAAGGATAACCCATAACCATAAATAACGAAGCTATATTTGATATACCAAGTCCTGTAGTTCTAAAAAGGTAAGTTTTTCTAGCTATATCTTCTGTAGGAAATTGTCCCCAGTGTATTGAAGATTCAAGAATAAGTTGAACAAGATCTATTATGTGTAAATATCCTTCTATGTCAAAAGTATTATTAGTTATATTGTAGAACTTGTATATGTTTATAGAAGCAAGGTTACAGGAAGTATCATCCAAAAAAGCATATTCTCCGCAGGGGTTTGTAGAATTTATCCTGTTATAAGGAGCATTTAGCTTTCCATCTTCACCTGCAGGACAGGTGTGCCAGGCATTAAATGTAGTACTGAACTGAGGTGCAGGATCAGCACATTTCCACGCAGAATTATTAAAGGCATCCCATATGTTTTTTACTTTTTCTATCCTATTAAGCTTTGGATCAGTTCGACCAATAAGCTCAATGGTATCATCTGGATTTTCTTCTAATTTACTTACCTTATTCATAAATTCATCGGAAAATCTTACTGAATTATTGCTGTTTTGACCAGATACAGTTTCGTAAGCTTCACCATCGATATCTGTATCATATCCCATTTTACCAAGAGCTCTTACTTTGTCTTCTTCTTTGGATTTCCAGTTTATAAAGTCCATTATTTCGGGATGGTCTACATCAAGGCATACCATTTTTGCAGCCCTTCTTGTAGTACCACCAGATTTAATAGCTCCTGCATTTTTATCCAATGCTTTTAAAAAACTCATAAGTCCGGAAGAAGAACCTCCACCAGATAATTTTTCACCTTTTGCTCTTATAGTAGAAAAATTAGTACCAGTTCCAGAACCTCCCTTAAATAATTTTGTCTCTGTGACAAATTGATTTGATATGGAATGTGATCCTAGAAGTTTATCTTCAATAGAAAGTATAAAGCAAGCAGAAGCCTGGGTTCTTGTGTAATTATCTTTAGACTCTACTACTTTATTGAGCTCTTCATCGAAGTAGTAATTTCCCTGTTTAGCACCACATATGTCATAGGACAGTTTAAGACCTGTATTAAACCATTGCGGTGAATTAGGGGCATACATCTGATTTAAGAGAGCATATGCACATTCATCATAAAAAATAGAAGACTCCTCTTCTGTTTTTATAAGCCCTTCATCTTTTAGTGATTGACACCAGAAGTTTACCATCCTGTGAGTTACAGATTTCATACTATTTTCATAACCATTTTCTCCAGGAACTCCAGCTTTTCTAAAGTATTTAGAAGCTATTATATCGCAAGCATTTTGAGAATAATTTTCAGGAAATTCTAGATTCTTCATATCAACTAATACTTTTCCTGTTTTATGATCTTCTAAGAACACATCAACTTTTTTCCATTTGAATAAATCATATACTGTTTTACTATTGTTTTGTTTAAGAGATTTTGTAAAGTATCTTTTAAACAAGTCTTTTACGCAGTCCAATTGACCTACCTCCTAAAAATATTTAAGGATTTTATTTAAGCTAATAATAGAAGAATTATTTATTATGTATAGCTGCTTAAATAGAAAAATACTATATATAGTATAAATAAGATTTTATAAATACCATATATAGTGTCTTTATATTATATGATATATTTTAAAAAAACTCAATTCATGATATATATTATATTTTAGCATATTTTTAAAATAACATAGTTTTTTTCTTCATATGTTTTTATTTTGTAGTTATAATGATTTATAATTTAAATATAGGTTTTCAAATACTAAATTCTTAAGGAGAGTAAATTATATGATAAGAAAATTTCAACATTACGTACCAGATGTAGATAAAAGTTGTTTTGTAGTAGATAATGCAGAAGTTATAGGGAAAGTTAAACTTTGTGAAGATGCAAACATATGGTTTGGGGCTGTGCTCAGAGGGGATGTAAGTAATATATATGTAGGAAAAGGAAGTAACATACAGGATAATTGCACTGTTCATACTGGTGAAAAAAGCTCAGCAGAGATAGGAGAATATGTTACTGTTGGTCATAATGCAGTGATACATGGAGCCAAAATTGGAAATAATTCTTTAATTGGTATGGGCTCTATAATTTTAGATAATGCGGAAATTGGATCCGAGAGCATCATAGGGGCAGGAAGTTTGGTAACTAAAAATAAAAAAATACCTTCAGGGGTGTTATGTATGGGTTCACCTGCAAAGGTAATTAGGAGACTTACTTTGGAAGAAAAGAAGTCTCTTAGACGGTCAGCAGAAGACTATATTGAAAGGGCTAAAAATTATAGTGAGTACTAGGGAACAATATATTAATCACATATTTATAAAGTTTGCATAAAAATAATATAGTAATAATATTTAGGGGAATTTATATGCCAATATTTAAACGTACTAGGGGTACTAATGTAGACGTAGTTGATACAAATATAAATTACACTTATGATATATTAGAACAAGACTTAGTGGGGCTAGAAGCTAGATATCCTTTTATAATTATAGGAAATGCAGGACAAAGTGTGCTTGGAAGGAAGATTTACTATGTGAGGCTTGGAGTGGGTCCTAATGAGGTATGTTATAATGGATCTCATCATAGTTTGGAATGGATTACCACTCCACTTTTAATGAAGTTTATAGAAAATTTTGCAAAAGCTTATGCAGAGGGCAGGAATATAAGGGGGTATAATCCTGCTGATATATGGAGGAGAAGTAGTATATATATAGTCCCAATGGTAAATCCAGATGGTGTAGATTTAGTTTTAAATGGATTACAGAGAAGTAATCCGTTTTATAATGAACTTATAAGGTGGAATAAGGGAAAAACTGATTTTTCTAAGGATTGGGAAGCTAACAATAGAGGAGTAGATATTAATCATAACTATAATGCAGGGTGGGAGCTTTCGAAAGCTGCAGAGCCCAGTTATGGTGTATATGGTCCAGGGCCTACCAGGTATTCAGGGCCTTATACTGAATCAGAACCTGAAACTAGGTCTATGGTAGCATTTACAAATAGCCACAATCTTAGACTAGTTTTGGCATATCACAGTCAGGGTGAGGTTATTTACTGGCAGTACAATGCATTTACACCTCCAGAATCAAGGAGGATAGGAGAATTGTTTGCCAGGGTAAGTGGATATAGATTAGAACAGACTTCAGGAATAACATCTTATTCAGGATATAAGGATTGGTTCATAAAAATCCATGGTAGTCCTGGATTTACTATAGAAGTTGGAAAAGGTACTAATCCACTTCCAATAACTCAATTTTCAAAAATATACAATGATAATGAAGAAATTCTTTTGTTAGCCTCAGTTATATAAATGAGTGCTTATTTATATATATCTACTAAAAGACCGCTTATATCGTCTATAGTAGCGGCTACGCTTAAGTTATCTTTTTGTTCACTCATGAGCATATTAGTTAGATCCTCTAATTTACTATCTATAGTATCTACAGTTATGAAATATTGAGTTTGCCAGAAGCTGATATCTTTTTTTATGCTATACATGTAACTTAAGACGGATTCAAGGTATTCTTTTATCATTTTTTTATAAGATCTTACATCTGAATAGCATTTTGTTATGGCAAGTCTGTTTCCTTTCTTTTTTATACTATCAAACATATTTTTAAGTTCCTGCTCTGACTTTTTCTCCATTTGTGAATTAAAACTCTGGGAAAAGTCTTTTTTAACAGATATATTTTTATTGCTTGAAGAAGGTTTAGAAGTTACACCAATTCTAGAAATTTCCATAATAATCCTCCATATTTTTATTTATCTGAGATAGTGATAACATTATATACTTAATTTTTGCACATATAAAATTTTGACTTAATATAAAAATATTGCTTCGCAATATTTTTAAACTGCGAAAGTCGAGCTATATATCTATTATATATAATATTTTGTGAAAAATATAGTTAATTGTATTTAAAATTAAATTAAAATACATATTTTTTGATTTTAAAAATATATTAGCATATATTATCCTGTACAGTATTATTTTGTAACAACAATAATTATTTAATGTGTATAAGATTGTGGCGAATTCAAAAAATAGAATGAAAGGCAGGGGATTTTATGTGGTACAAAAAAAGTATTAAAGAAATAACAAGAGAATTGGGTACAGATGTGATAAATGGATTAACATCTGAGGAAGCTTCAGTTAGAATAAAAAAATATGGAGAAAATAAGTTAATTGAAAAAAAGAAGAAATCAATTTTAAAGCTTTTATTTGAACAGATAAATGATGTACTTATATATATATTACTTGCAGCAGCAGTGGTTTCAGCGGCACTTGGTGAAATAAGTGATGCAATCATAATAATGCTTGTAGTTGTATTAAATGCAGTAATAGGCTTAATTCAAGAATCAAAAGCTGAAAAAGCATTGGATTCTCTAAAGAAGCTTTCAGTACCTAAAGCATTGGTTAAAAGAAATGGAGAAGTTATAGAGATTTCTTCTGAAAACATAGTGGTAGGAGATATAATCATATTAGATGCGGGTAAGTATGTTCCTTGTGATTTAAGACTGGTTGAAACCGGAAATTTAAAAATAGAGGAATCTGCATTAACAGGAGAATCCGTGCCTTCTGATAAGTATGTAGAAGATATTTTAGAAGATCAGGATATAGCTCTTGGAGATCAAAAAAATATGGCCTTTATGTCTACACTAGCCACTTATGGAAGAGGTGTAGGTGTGGCTGTGGCAACTGGTATGAATACTGAAATAGGTAAAATAGCCAAAATGTTAGATAATGATGAAAAAAATTTAACTCCACTGCAGAGAAAATTAAGCCAGCTTGGCAAAATGCTTGGCTTTGTAGTTATTATTATATGTGTACTTATGTTTATAACATCACTGATTCAAGAGAGAGATTTATTTGAGATGTTTTTAACGGCTATAAGTTTAGCTGTAGCTGCTATTCCTGAAGGTTTGCCAGCTATGGTTACTATAGTGCTTGCAGTAGGAGTACAGAGAATGATAGGCAAAAATGCAATAATTAGAAAACTTCCAGCTATAGAAACACTTGGTTCTGTAAATATAATATGTTCAGATAAGACAGGTACTTTGACTCAGAATAAGATGACGGTTACAAAGTTTTATGCAGACAATATTTTAAATAACATTTCGGCTGTTGATTTAAAAAATAATATACATAAAGAACTTGTAGAAAACATGGTACTTTGTAATGATGCTACTTATTCAGAAAGTTCTAAGACTGGAGATCCTACTGAAATTGCACTTTTAGAAATGGGGGTTAAATTCAATGTATTTAAATCTGATGAAAGCAAGGAACACAGTAGGGTAAATGAAATACCTTTTGATTCAGATAGAAAACTTATGACTACTTTAAATAAATATGGGAATGAGTATCGTATAATTACGAAAGGTGCAGTAGATAATTTAATTAAAATTTGTGAAAATATATACCTGAAGGGAGAAGTTATACCTTTTACAGAAGAATTAAAGTCAAATGTAATTAATGCAGCAAATTCTATGTCAAATGAAGCACTTAGGGTTTTGTCAGTTGCTTTTAAGGTTGTAGATTCACCTAAAATTCAAATTGATTCAATGGAAAGTGGATTAACCTTTGTGGGTCTTGTGGGAATGATAGATCCTCCTAGAGAAAATGTAAAAAAATCTATAGATGAGTGTAAAAAATCTGGTATAGGTGTAGTTATGATAACTGGGGATCATAAAAATACTGCATTTGCTATAGCAAAGGAACTTGGTATAGCAGATCATGAATCGCAGGCGATATTAGGAGCTGAATTCGATAAATTATCAGAAAAAGATATACATGATAGAATCGATAATTTAAAAGTATTTGCTAGGGTATCTCCAGAGCATAAAGTAAATATAGTAAAGGCATTGAAGAAAAAAGGGAATATAGTATCTATGACAGGAGATGGTGTAAATGATGCGCCTTCATTAAAAACTGCGGATATAGGCGTGGCTATGGGGATTACGGGAACAGATGTGGCAAAAGGTGCTGCAGATATGGTGCTTACAGATGATAATTTTTCAACTATAGTGGAAGCTGTTAAACAAGGAAGAAATATATATAATAATATAAGAAAGTCTATAGTATTTCTTCTTTCATGCAATATAGGAGAAATAATAGCACTGTTTATGGCAATAGTCCTTGGATGGCCTACAATTTTAAGACCAATTCATCTCCTTTGGGTAAATCTCATAACGGATAGTCTTCCGGCTTTGGCGCTTGGAGTAGATCCTGATGATCCTGATATAATGAAAGAAAAACCAAGAGATCCACGTAAAGGATTGTTTTCAGGTAAGAGCGGATTATTTTTAGTAGTTAATGGTATTTTAATAGGAGCACTTACCTTAGCTGCCTTTTATATAGGAACTAAGCTGTATACTAATTCACTTATACATGCGCAGACTATGGCTTTTGTAGTTTTAAGTGTATCGCAGCTATTTTATACTTTAAGTATTAGACATCATGAAAAATCTATGTTTGAAATTGGAATTTTCAGTAATAAATATTTAATAGATGCAATAGTTCTTGGTATAATAATGCAAAGTATAGTTATTACAGTACCCTTCTTGTCTTCAGTATTTAAAGTGTTTAAACTTACAATAAATGATTGGACATTTGTATTAGCACTTTCTTTGGTACCTCTTTTAGTGAATGAAATTATAAAGCTTGTTTATAGAAAATGTAAAGTTTCTAAGTAAAAAATCAACTTATACTCCGGATATTTCTTGCAACTTTCAGCTCATTAAATATTTTGATAAGTCTAAGTAAAAAATTCTAAAAAAGCTAAGAACTTTTGAAAACTTGTACCTCAAACAATTTAAAAGTTCTAAGTTTTTACGAATTTTTTTCTAAGACTTATATACAAAATATTTAAAAGAACTTCATTATTATAAAAATATGCCTGCATATAAGTTGGTTTTTAAGTTAAAAACTAAGAATTATTAACTCAACAACTATTAATTCTTTATTATTAATTATTAATTGATGGAACCTTGATTAGAAGTTCTATGTTATTTGGTGTTTTTAAGTCTTGTTCCGTTTTCATCTTGTATGATAAGGTGTCTTTTCATGAGTCCACCTAAAGCATTTTTAAAATAATTTTTACTTTCATGAAAGGTATTTCTTATATCTTCTGGAGAGCTTTTATCATTATATGGCATAAAACCATTATGATTTTCTAAATAAGCTAATATAGACTCTTCTAAGGATAATCTTTCATTTTTAGGTACGCTTCTAGGAGTGAGTCCTAGTTTGCCGTCTTCGTATATTTTTTTTATTCTTAAATTGAGTTCGTCCCCGGGATGAATATCTGTAAAATATTCATTATTCAATATAACCCCTCGGTAAAGATTATCTACGGCTACCATAGCGCTGTTATTGGTTTGAAATCCATAAATAGTACCTTTTACTTCACTGCCAAGTGTGTATTTTTCATCTTTTTCATTGCTCTCAAGATCTAGGGTAAGCAAGTATCTGTCTATATCCGTAGTAGCTGCAATTCTATTGGTTTTATCTACATATAGATAAAATAAATAGTATTTTTCTGGAGTCAACTTATATTTTTGTTCTGCTAAAGGTACAAGTACATCTCTTTCCAAGCCTATATCTACGAAACTTCCGAAATTAGTATTAGCTACAACTTTTAAATATGCAAGTTCACCTATTTCTGCCTTAGGTTTTTTTAAAGTGGATATTATTCTGTCTTTTGAATCCTTATATATGAATGCATTAACTTCATCGCCAATGGAAAGGGTATCTTCAGTAATATCGCTTTTAGGAAGAAGTATATCGTCTTTAGTTCTACCTGTTCCTGCATCTAAGTAGTATCCGAAATTTGCTTCCCTGGTTATTCTTAGTTTGTTAAATTTCCCTATTAGTATCAACTATATCTTCACTCCCCTGTAATGTTTAAAATATTTCTACTTCAAGCATATTATATAATAATATCATAGTTACTGCCAGTTAAGTTAGTATTTAAAGTAGTGTTTATAAGAAGAACTTTACTAAAATATATTTACATCCAACTGTAGTTGGCTTTTTTGAAATGGAGTATTGAATTTAAATTTATTTTAACGTTAGTACACAAAAAGAATAAATAAATTCATATTAAACAAAAATAATCTACCTGTTAGCATTTATTTTTAACTTCTGTACTACTGTAGATTTTCTTTTAAATTTTGATCTAATACCTATCAGGTACTTGCTTCCAGGAATGTAACTTATTATACAACAAATAATAGGAGTTATTATTATAGTTACTAAAAGTTTTATTAATGGACTATATAGATAGTGAGTTGAAGGTATCTTTTCTGACCATACTTGAATAACGATAACATGGAGCATATATGCCGGAAAAGAATATTTACCTATAAATGATAGTAAAATACTGATTTTTTTACTGGCGATATCTATGTATAGAGACAGCATATAGAAGAAAATTATTGCTGTAGTTACATATACTATATATAAAGCATGGTCAAATTTTATAAATGGAAGTGGATTACCTATAAAATCTTTTATATCATCATAGTAAAAATATGATAAAAGTATAGTGTATCCAGCAATAAGTACATATTTGTATTTTTTTACCATAGCTTTTAAATTTGTATAATTAAAGATCATATATGCTCCCACTACAAAATAAAAAATCCATAATAAAGGTGTTACGTTTATAAAACTTTGTTGTAATTTAGAAGGGTTTCTAAATAATAATTTTGCAATTGCAGAAGTAACATAATTATTGTTTTTTAGTATTAAATAGTATAGTATAAAAGAAAATATAAAAAACGATTTTTTTATAAGAATGCTTGTACCATTTAATTTCTTCATAAATAGAAAGATTAAGGGTATATATAAATATAATCTGATTATCATGGCCATATACCATAAATGGTAAGCAGAATTACCAGTAGCTATTTGCCCTATAAAGTTGGTAAAACCATAAGTGCTGTGATGTAAAATTAAATCATTTACAAGGGAACAAAAAATATAAGGTAAAATTAAAAATTTTAATTTTTTGATATAGAAATTTAATACATCCATATGATCGTAATATACATAAATGAGGCATATGGCAGTTAATGCTACAAATATAGGTACAGCAGTTTTACCTATTGAATAAATAAGTTTTGAAATAAGTCTATTTTTTAGAGAAATATCTTTTATAAAAGAATAACCGCCAAAAGTGTGTTGTATTACTACTAAGATAAAAGCAATTCCTCTCATTATGTCTAATTCTGTTAATCTATCTTTAGTCATATTTTCCTCCTCCTAAGTAAAAAATATACTTGTACAGTTTACACTTATCCAGATGAAAAGGCAATTCCTTAGGATTTAAGATTAAACTCATAAATAGCTTTAAATTTGATCTACATCACTTATAATATAAAGTATATAATAAAAGTTAAAAGATTATTAGGGAGGGAAATATAATGTCATCAATGGATTTTGTAAGAGTATCTGCAGCATGTCCTTTAACAAATGTAGCAGATATAGAATTTAACTTAAATAATATAAAGCTTTGTATAGATAGAGCTCTAGAGCAAAAATCAAAGCTTGTAGTTTTTCCGGAGCTTTGCGTAACCTCGTATACCTGTGCAGATCTTTTTGAACAGCAGCTGCTTTTGGAGAAATCCGTAGAAGCTCTAAAAAATCTGTGTGATTATTCAAAAGATATAGATATACTAATAGCTGTAGGGGCACCTCTTACATATAATTGTTGTCTTTATAATTGTGCATACATAATATTCCAGGGTAGTATTTTGGGTATTGTTCCTAAAAGTTATATTCCAAATTATGAGGAGTTTTACGAAAAAAGATGGTTTACAGAGGGACTAAAGGTTATAGATAAGAAAGTTAACTTTTATTTTCAGGAAGATATTCCCTTTGGAACAAACTTGATATTTACCTGTGGTAATTTTAAATTTGGAATTGAAATATGTGAAGACCTATGGACGGTAGTACCTCCAAGCAGTTATTTATGTCTTATGGGTGCAAATATTATAGGAAACCTCTCTGCATCTAATGAAGTTGTAAGTAAATCCACTTATAGGAGAAACTTAATATCATCTCAAAGTGCCAGATGTATGTGTTCTTATATATATTCATCTTGCGGAGTGTTTGAATCTTCTACAGATTTAGTGTTTAGTGGGGATGTGTGTATTTCTGAAAATGGAGCAATGCTAAAATCTGGAGAAAGATTTAAAAGAGAAAATCAAGTTATTACTACAATTGTAGATTTAGGCCGATTAGCTGCTCAGCGTTTAAGAAATGTAAGCTTTAGGGACAGTGTAAAGTTATTTTTGGAGAAACCTATAGAAGTAAAATTTCAATTTGAAACTATGGATTATGGAAAATTTGATAGGGCTGTTGATAAACATCCTTTTGTACCATCAGGTAAAGATGAAAGGGAAATTAGATGTAGGGAAATATTTAACATACAAACTTCTGCTCTTGCTAAAAGGGTAAGTCATACTAATTTAAAAAAAGCGGTTATAGGTATATCAGGTGGACTTGATTCTACATTGGCCTTGCTTGTTACAATGAAAACTTTTGATATGTTAAAGATATCGAGAGACAATATAATAACTGTTACTATGCCGGGATTTGGTACTACAGATAGAACTTATAATAATGCGGTAGATTTGTGTAAAAGTTTAGGAACGGAACTTAGAGAAATAAACATAGTAGATGCATGTCTTCAACATTTTAAAGATATATCCCACGACAGAGAGATACACGATGTAACTTATGAGAATGTTCAGGCAAGGGAGAGGACACAGATTATAATGGACATAGCAAACAAGGAAGGTGGACTTGTAATTGGGACAGGTGATCTTTCTGAGCTGGCACTTGGATGGTGCACTTATAATGGGGATCATATGTCTATGTATAGTGTGAATTGTTCTATACCTAAAACGTTGGTGAGATATTTGGTAAGATATGTAGCAGATAAAGAGGTATCAAAAAATATATCCGATATTTTAATAGACATACTTGATACTCCAGTGAGTCCAGAACTTTTGCCCAAAGATAAAAATGGAAAGATAGCACAGAAAACAGAAGACATAGTGGGTCCATATGAGCTTCATGACTTTTTCTTGTATTATTTTGTTAGACATAGTTATTCTCCTGAGAAGATATTGTTTTTGGCAAAACAAGCTTTTAAAAATGATTACGATAATGATGTTATTTGTAAATGGCTGAAAGTATTTACAAAAAGATTTTTCACTCAACAATTCAAGAGATCTGCAATTCCAGATGGACCTAAGGTAGGTACTGTAAGTCTATCTCCTAGAGGAGATTGGAGAATGCCTTCAGATGCCAGTTTTAATTTGTGGATGCAAAAATAAAATTTATATAAAATCAGATTTATTTATGAATAGATATAGTATACTATTTATAATATAAAGATAGAAAAATTTTGATAGGGGAGTTGGAATTTACATGGTTAATATCATTCTATGGACTGTAGTTGGTTTAGTAGCCTTATTTGTAGACATGGTAACTAGTGCTTTTCTATTTGTATGGTTTACTATAGGAGCAATTGCTGCCATTGTAGCAGGAATATTAAAATATTCCTTTACAGTTCAACTTGTAGTATTTTTAGTAGTTAGTATACTGCTTATAGCTGTTTGTTATCCCATGGTTAAAAAAAATATTAAAAAATCTATAAAACCTACTTTACTTAGGGAAAAAACTTATGTGGGAAAGAAGGTTATTATAGATAGGGAAATGGCAAAGAATAATGGGATAAGGATTGATGGAGTATACTGGAATATAAAGAACGAAGGATATAATATTAATGAAGGAGACATGATAAAGATAATTGGAATGGAAGGAAATAAAGTTATTATAAAAAAGGAGATGTAAATATATGATAAGTAAAATTTTTATTTTGATTGTACTTGTAGCTATTATTGCAGTTATAGTTTCTTCTATAAAAGTGGTAAATACTGGATATGCCACTATTATAGAGAGATTTGGACAATTTCATAGGGTATTGGAACCAGGGTGGCATTTTTTAGTACCATTTATTGATTTTGCAAGAAGGAAAGTTTCAAATAAGCAGCAGATACTTGATATCGAACCACAAAGTGTTATAACTAAAGATAATGTAAAGATATCCATTGATAACGTTATTTTTTACAAGATATTAAATCCAAAGGATGCCATATATAATATAGAGGATTATAAAGCAGGAATAGTTTTTTCCACCATAACCAATATGAGAAATATTGTAGGTGACATGACTTTAGATGAAGTATTATCTGGAAGGGATAAAATAAATGCAGAACTTTTAAAAGTAGTAGATGAGATAACAGATGCCTATGGCATAAAAATATTGTCTGTAGAAATTAAAAACATTATTCCACCAGCTGAGATTCAGCAAGCCATGGAAAAACAGATGAAGGCAGAACGTGATAAAAGGGCTGTTATACTTCAGGCAGAAGGTCAAAAGCAGAGTGATATAGCAAGAGCTGAAGGTGAAAAGCAAGCCAAGATACTGCAAGCTGAAGCTGAAAAGGAAGCAAATATAAGAAGGGCTGAAGGATTGAGACAGTCTCAAATGCTGGAGGCAGAAGGTAAAGCAAAGGCAATAGAATCTGTAGCAGAAGCACAGTCCAAGGCAATTCACCTTGTTAATAGGTCTATAATTGATTCAGGTACAGATGAAAAGGTAATAGCGCTTAAACAAATAGAAGCACTGAAGGAAATGGCTAAAAATCCAGCAAATAAACTTATATTGCCAAATGAGTCCATTTCTTCTCTTGGTAATATGGCAGCAATAGCAGATATGCTTCAAAAGAAGTAATTTTTTATAAGATTCTAAGTAAATTAACTTAGCTTTTGCAGTTTTAAGTAAATTCCAAAGCAATTTTTCAGAGGATCATTGAAAGAGGACAGAGGACAATGAAGGTCAATTGTCCTCTGTTTTCTCAAAAATATTGCTTCGCAATATTTTTATTTTCTGACGTTTTAACGGAAGAAAATCATTCTTAATTGTGAATTATGCATTGTGAATTTGATAATTGAGATATGGGGGAAGTTTGTGTGAAAAAGGTTTTAATAGTAGAAGATGAAGCTTCTATAAGAGGATTTTTAAAAATAAATTTTAAAAGAAACAAGTTTATAGTGATAGAAGCAAGTACGGGAGAAAGAGCTTTAGAAAAGGCAAGATCTGAAAATCCAATAGTTACAATATTAGATGTAATGCTTCCTGGAATGGATGGATTCAAGACTTGTGAAATACTTAGAAGAGAATTTCCAAAGATGGGTATAATAATGCTTACAGCAAGAAGTCAGGATACGGACAAGATAATGGGTTTTGGATTTGGAGCAGATGACTATGTAATAAAACCTTTCAATCCCCAGGAGTTAATAGCTAGAGTAAATGCACTTTTGAGGAGAATAGGAATACAAAGTGATAGTAAAAATGAAGTGCTTGTATCGGGTGAATTTAAAATAGACGAAGGAGCTATGAAAGTCTATAGAAGTGAACAGGAATTAGAACTTACCCCAAAAGAATATATGTTGATGAAAATATTTATAGAAAATCAAGGAAAAGCTTTAAATAGGAATGAACTACTAAATCTTGTCTGGGGGTATAGCTATCCTGGAGATGCAAAAATAGTTGATGTAAATATTAGAAGGCTTAGAGAGAAGATAGAAGAAAATTCTTCAAAACCAAAGTATATTGAGACTGTTTGGGGAGTAGGGTATAGATGGAGAAAAGAATAATATGTTAAATGGAATAAAGGAAAGAATGATAGGAAGCTACCTATTTATAATAATTTTTACTGTAGTGATAATTGAAGCTTTTTTGATATTCTCCATTAGCAGATACTATTATAAAAATATGGAGAATATGGTTTCTAATCAAATAGAAGTTTCCGTAGATTTTTATAATAGCTATTTAGCTTCTTCCAGTTTAAAAAAAAATATAACTGACAATGCAGATATATTTTGGAAAAATACTTCTGCAGAAGTTCAAGTAATAGATGTTTCAGGAAGAATGCTTATGGATTCTATAGGAAATTTTATACCTGGTAAAGTGAAGGGAGAAGACATAAAAAATGCTTTAAATGGAGAATTAGGCATTTCTATAGAAACAGATAAAAAAACTAGTGAAAAAGTGCTATATGTATCTAAAGCTTTAAAATCCAATGGAAAAGTTGAAGGAGTACTTAGGTTTGCTACTTCTCTTTCAGAAGTGGACACGATAATAAAAAAAATATCTTTTATGCTCATATTTATAGGAATAGCAGTAATAATAATGGCAGGAATTATAAGTGTGTTCATTTCAAACAGTATAACAAGGCCGGTAAGAGAGGTTACAGCTATGGCGAGGAAAATGGCGAGTGGAAGATTTAATGAGAGAATTGAAAAAAAAAGAGATGATGAGATAGGGGAACTATTTGATGCACTAAATTTTATGGCAGATGAAATATTAAAAAATGAGAAACTAAAGAATGAATTTGTAGCCTCTGTATCCCATGAACTTAGAACCCCACTTACATCTATAAAGGGATGGGCTTCTACTATGAGAACTGGAGATTTTAGTGATAGGGAAGAATTAGAAACTGGACTTGAGATAATAGAAAATGAAAGTGACAGGCTAACTAAGATGGTAGAAGAACTTTTAGACTTTTCTAAATTCATATCTGGTAAAATTACACTGAAAAAGGATTATGTAGATATAAAAAATACTATAGAATATATAAAAAAACAGTTTTCGCTAAGGGCATGGCGGCAAAATATAAACTTTTCTGTAAAAGTTCAAGATAATATGCCTTTGGCCTTACTGGATGAAAATAGAATTAAACAGGTGCTTAACAATTTGCTGGACAATGCATTTAAGTTTACGCAAGAAGGAGGAAAGGTAACTTTAAAGGCTTTCATAAGAGATAAAAAGTTAATTATGATAGTAGGTGATACTGGAATTGGAATACCTGAAGATGAACTTCCAAAGGTCACTGAGAAGTTTTTTAAAGGCAAGAGTGATAAGTGCAGCAATGGAATAGGACTATCAATATGCAAAGAAATAGTTTCACTTCATGGCGGAAAAATTGAGATAACAAGTGAGCTGGTTAAGGGAACTGAAATAACTTTGACCATTCCGTTAGAAAACAACTAGAATTTTAGAAAAGGTGATATTTTTGAAAAAGCTTACTGCACTTATTGGTATTTTAGTTGTATGCATAGTATTTGTAGTGTATAAAAATATAAATTCTTCTCTTAATCCCAATATTGTTCCCGTAAAGAACATAAATTTACCTATAGCAGGAACATGGATTTTAGATAGATATGTATTTACAGGTGACTCTTCTATTTCTGAGGACAAGGCTAAAAGTATGCTAGGTAAAAAGGCTGAATTCAGTGATAAGGGAGTATACTTTGATAATTTGATATGCAAAAATCCTAGTTTTAAAGTAAAGGTTTTAGATAGTCAGAATTATTTTCAAAGTAATTTTAAAATTGACCCTTCTTCTATAGGGATAAATGAAAAGTACATAAAAGTAGTTACTGTGTCTTCTGAAGATAACTTTTTTGATGAATTCATTCAGATAAATAAAAACGTAATGTTAAAGTTTACAGATGGAATAATATTTTTTTTCGTTAAGGATGGCACACAAATAAACAATTCTGAATTTAAAAATATAAATAAAAATAATTCTAAGATTATAATTTCAAAGAGTCAAAAAGAGACGAATTCTAAATCCGGATTGCTTTTAGGACTTAAGTGTATTGATGAGTCGGGACTAGGGTGTAATTACAGAACTTTGTGGATAAGTTCCTCATATGGAAAGATTATGCCTATTGTGAATATAAAAGATTTAGTAATTCCAAGGAAAAGTGGATTTTGGAAGGTTGGGGTAAAAAAAGTATGGGAAAAAGATGTGAAAAAGGATATTGTTTGGGGTGAACCTATTGGAAACAACAAAACTTTAAGAATTAAGTATCGCAGCATTTCTGGAATGAGCAGCGAAATACTATTTGTAGGTGAAGAATATATTTCTATGGATGACAGAAAAGTTTATAATGATGATGATGGTGACCAAAGATTTGAAAATGGAGATTTTAGTGTACTTCCTCTAGATAATTTAAATGGAAATAGGATGGATTTTTCTAAAGCTTTTGGGAATGATGCAGGGAGTAGGTTAAAATATAGTGCAGATTTATATTTAAAAAAAATGAACTTAAGTACAGATAAAATAGATGAAAATAAGCTGCAAACTAATTGGTCTGTAGATAGGAGAAGCGGCAGGTGGATGCTAAGAGGCAGAATTCCTTATGGTAATTTTGATGTGATGTATGCAGCTCCTACAATTTTGACAGATTATGATGATCTATATCCATCATTTGATGTAATAAAAAAAGAGATACCAGATGCAGTGGATGCGTATACTTCTCCAAATAGGGACTTTATAGTTGTTTTAACTGAAACTAAGTTAAAAATCTATTCTTTAAATAATAAAAAAATAGGAACACTAGAAAGGGAACTTGACTTAAAAAATGGAGAAACAGCAGTTATGTCTCAATGGTCATTAGGAAGTTATGTAGATGAATGGAATAAATTGATTAAGAATATGAAGAAAAATTAATAGTACAGGTGTGTGATTATTATGAGCATAAGGTTTATATATGGAAGGGCAGGAAGCGGGAAAAGTTATTATTGCCTTCAGAGCATAAAAAAGAGAATAGAGGAAAATGAAAATAGAAATCTCATACTTTTGGTACCTGAACAATTTTCTTTTCAAGCAGAGAAAAATTTATTAAAATCAGTGGGACAAAAGGGTATGTTAAAAGCTCAGGTACTGAGTTTTAAGAGAGCGGCAGAAAGAGTGTTTGGTGAAGTAGGTGGTGGTACAAGAAAGCATGTAAATGATTCAGGGAAAGCTATACTTCTCTACGAAATAATAGAGAGGAATAAAAGAAAATTAAAAGTATTTGGCAAATCCACTAAAAAACAAGGATTTGTAAATATGATTTCAGATATGATAACTGAATTAAAAAAGTATGACATATCCCTTAAACTCTTACAAGATAGCCTTGATAGAATAGAAAATATAAATCTGAAAAATAAGCTAGAAGATATAATAATAATTTACTCGGAGTTTCAGGAGAGACTTCATAAGAATTATATAGACTCTGAGGATATACTATCCCTGTTATATGAAAAACTTGATATATCTAATTTTTTTAACAATGCGGAAGTATGGATTGATGAATTTTATAGTTTTACGCCCCAGGAATATAAAGTGCTGGAAAAAATTATGTGTAAATCATATAGAACAAATATAACCTTATGTACAGATATTTTAAGTGAGAATTCTTCTCTTGAAAGTATGGACTTATTTTTACCTACCCAAATTACCGAAAAAAAAATTTTAGAAATAGCTAAAAATAATAATATAGCTTATGATAGCCCCAAAGCCTTAAAATCCAATTCTTATGGAAGATTTAAAGGTAATGCGGAACTTGCACATCTAGAACGATATATCTTTTCTTATCCTTATAAAACTTATAAAAGCCTAAATTCAAGTATAAGGATATTTAAAGCCTTAAATAAATATACTGAAGTGGAAAATAGTGCTCGGGACATATTAAAAATGTGCAGGGATGAAGGTTTTAGATTTAGAGATATTTCAGTTGTAACTGGAGATTTAGATGGATATGAAAATATTATAAAAGCTGTGTTCAATCAATATAATATACCTTATTTTATAGATAAAAAAAGAGAAATTGATGATAGTCCTATTATAATTTTAATAATTTCAGCCGTAGAAATACTTTCAAAAAACTGGTCCTATGAATCCATATTTAGATATTTAAAAACAGGACTTTTGAATCTAGAATTTGATGAAATAGATATGCTAGAAAATTATGTGCTTGCAAATGGAATAAGAGGGAAAAAGTGGATTGATCCGAAACCGTGGAATTATAGAATAAACTATGGAAATTTTAATGAAGAAATATCTGAAGAAGAGGCAGAATATTTAAAAAAGATAAACTGTATAAGGGATAAAGTTAGAGAGCCTATTTTAAAGCTTTCGGAGGATATAAAAGGTAAGAAGACAGGACAACAGATGTGTGAAGGACTATATAATTTTTTGCTTAATTTAGAGGTTCCAGAAAAAGTGGAGGCACTTATAAAGGAGTTTAGAAATGCTTCTAAATTAGATAAGGCAAATGAGTATAGCCAAATATGGAATATAGTAATGGATATATTAGATCAAATAGCAGTTGTTATAGGAGATGAATCCATTGGAATGGAGTTATTTAGTGAAGTGCTTGTAAATGGCTTTTCCCAATATAAAATAGGAGTAATACCTGCGTCATTAGATCAAGTTTTAGTCAGTAGTGTAACCAGGTTAAGAAGTCATGATGTAAGAATACTTTATATTGTTGGAGTTAACGATGGAATATTTCCAGCATCTATATCTCTAGATGGAGTATTTACGGATGAAGACAGGGATGAACTGAGGAAAAGAGGAATGGAACTTGCAAAAGATACTAGAAGCAGGGCTTTTGAAGAACAACTTTTAGTATATGGAATACTTACTAAAGCAGATAAATATTTAACATTGAGCTATTCAATGAGTGATGAAGAAGGAAAAAGTAAAAGACAATCTATTGTAATATCTATCATAAAGAAATTATTTCCTAAACTTCAAGAAGAAAGTAATTTGAAAGGTATTTTGGGAGAGAAAGCAGGGATAGAAGCTGTAAATGGACCTAAAGATACGTTTAATGAATTGATTTCAAATATAAGAAGAAGTATAGAAGATAACAATTCTGTAGATCCACTTTGGATTAACGTATATAGATGGTATAAAAATGATACTAGTTGGAGTAAGAAAGTTGAAACTGTTTTAAAAGGATTTTCCTATAACAATTATATTGAAATTTTAGATAAAAGTAAGGTTAGAGGACTTTATGGAAAGCACTTGAATATAAGTGTTTCAAGATTAGAGAAATTTTCAGAGTGCCCTTTTGCATATTTTGTAAAGTATGGACTTAAAGTTGAAGATAGAAAAATGTATAATTTAAGCTCTCCTGATTTGGGAAGCTTTATGCATGATATACTTAAAAAATTTTCCATACAGTTAAAAGAAAAAAAGTTAACCTGGAATGATATAGATAAGAATTGGTGTGAGGAAAATGTAAAAATTGTAGTAGATAGTACTTTAAATGGTATATCAGGGTCTATATTGAACAGTTCAAAGAAGTATAAACATATTACAGATAATTTAAAAAAAATACTTACAAGGTCAGTATGGCTTATAGCAGAACATATGAAAAGAGGTAAGTTTGTACCAAGGGCTTATGAACTTTCTTTTGGAGAATCTGGGGATATACCTCCTATTTCAATAAAACTTCATTCTGGAGAAGAAGTTAGTCTTATAGGAAGAGTGGATAGAATAGATCTATTAGAGCAGAATTCAGTTGTATATGTTAGAATAATAGACTACAAATCTGGTACAAAGGAATTTAAACTGTCAGACATATATTATGGTTTTCAAATGCAGCTTTTAATATATTTGGATGCCATACTTGCGGAACTGGATGAAAAATTTAATAAAGAAGGTATACCGGGAGGAATATTATATTTTAAATTGGATGATCCCATAATAAAAACAGAAGGGAATATAAGTGACTCTGAGATAGAGAAGAGGATACTTAAGAGTCTTAGAATGAATGGATTGCTTTTAAATGATCCTGATGTAATAAGGCAAATGGACAGTAAAATGGAAAAAGCCTCAGATATTATATGTGCTTCCGTAAAAAAAGATGGTAACCTTTCAAAGGTTCAATCATCTCTAGCAACTAGGAAGCAATTTGAATTACTAAGGAAATATGTAAGAAGCACAATAGTAGACTTAAGTGAAAAGATACTAAAAGGAGATATAGAGGCAGCTCCATATAAAAATAAAAGCAGGACAGGATGTAGTTATTGTATTTATTCTGCTATTTGTCAATTTGATACATCTATAAAAGGAAATGAATATAAGATACTTAGGGATAAAAAGGATGAAGAAGTTTGGAAGGATATTGAAGGAAAAGTTGGAAAGTAAAAATTCGAAGGAATAGTTGCAAAATTTGAAGAATTATATGGAACTATTTACTAGAATAATGGTACAGACATCTATATGATAGTAGTACAGATATGTGCATATTTTACAGTTGCAATACATATTGTAAAAAAATATATAAAGTATAATTGACAGGGCAAATGACTTATTATATAATAAATTTGTAAAAACGTTATCAAAGCATTTTGGATATTTATAAAAGATCTGAAGTATACGTAAGCTTTAGTTTTGAACCTACGTTATATAAACGGAAGTTCAATATTTAGATGGGTACATGAAGCCTACTTATAATTAGTTGAAAGTTTAGGAAGATGGAGACATCTGTGAGAACATCCACCTATTTTTGGATAGGTGTCAAAGTAAGGTTAAACGGTATTTTGGATAAAATAAAAGTAATCGTGAAGATTATGATTTCTAAAGAGAGGTTGAGAGATCTCTCTTTTTATGTCTAGCCTAATGTATCTGTATTTCGTTTTAATCTACTTTAAAACCATATTTTAAAATACTTGAAAAAATGAAACTATTCTTTTAAATTGCAATAAAATCTCAATAAAGTATTAAATAAAAATTAAACAAAAGTAACATTAGTAACCTTGACTTTAAATTCTGAATATTTTAAAATGAAATTGTGATCGGTAAAAGTAATTTATAGGCAAATTTAATATATAAAGTTATTGGGGGGTAAACAATGGATAAAAAAGTTTTAACTATTTGTCCTTACTGCGGTGCTGGTTGTAATTTATACTTGCATGTAAAGGATGGCAAGATAATTAAAGCAGAGCCTGCTAATGGTAGGACAAATGAAGGATCATTGTGTTTAAAGGGACACTTTGGCTGGGATTTTTTAAACGATCCTAAAATATTGACATCTAGACTTAAACATCCAATGATAAGAAAAAATGGACAGTTAGAAGAGGTAAGTTGGGATGAAGCTATTAGTTTTACGGCTTCAAGATTGTCACAAATAAAAGAGAAATATGGACCTGATTCTATAATGGGAACAGGATGTGCTAGGGGTTCTGGAAACGAAGCAAACTACGTAATGCAAAAGTTTATGAGGGCAGTTATTGGGACCAATAACGTAGATCACTGTGCCAGAGTTTGACATGCTCCTTCTGTAGCCGGTCTGGCTTACGTTTTAGGAAATGGTGCTATGTCAAATGGTATACATGAAATAGATGATACAGATTTACTGCTTATTTTTGGATACAATGGAGCAGCTTCGCATCCAATAGTTGCCAAGAGAATAGTTAGGGCAAAACAAAAGGGTGCAAAGATAATAGTTGTAGATCCACGTATAACAGAGTCTAGTAGGATATCAGATTTATGGCTCCCTATAAAAAATGGAACAAATATGGTTCTTGTAAATACTTTTGCCAATATACTTATAAACAAGAAATTTTATGACAAACAATATGTAGAAGATCATACTGTTGGTTTTGAAGAATATAAATCCATAGTTGAGAATTATACTCCTGAATATGCAGAAAAAGTTACTGGTATACCTGCAGAGGATATAGTAGAAGCTATGAAAATGTATTCCAGTGCTAAAAATGCTATGATATTATATGGTATGGGAGTATGCCAGTTTGCTCAAGCTGTAGATGTAGTTAAAGGATTAGCTTCTATAGCGTTATTAACTGGTAATTTTGGAAGACCTCATGTAGGTATAGGGCCTGTAAGAGGCCAGAACAATGTTCAAGGTGCCTGCGATATGGGAGCACTTCCTAATGTATATCCAGGTTATCAAAATGTAACTGACGATGCAATTAGGGAAAAATTTGAAAAAGCTTGGGGAGTTAAACTTTCAAACAAAGTTGGGTATCACTTAACACGAGTTCCTGAATTAACACTTAAAGAGAATAAAATAAAAGCATATTATATAATGGGCGAAGATCCAGTTCAAAGTGATGCTGATGCTAATGAAATGAGAGAAACTCTTGATAAATTGGAACTTGTAATAGTTCAAGATATATTTATGAATAAAACTGCACTCCATGCAGATGTAATTTTACCTTCTACGTCTTGGGGAGAACATGAAGGAGTCTTCAGTTCTGCTGATAGAGGATTCCAGAGATTTAGAAAAGCTGTGGAACCTAGGGGCGATGTTAAACCAGATTGGGAGATAATTTCAGAAATTGCATGTTCTATGGGTTATGATATGCATTATAACAATACTGAGGAAATATGGGATGAACTTATAAATTTATGTCCAAATTTCAAAGGAGCAACTTATAAGAGAATGGAAGAAGTAGGAGGGATTCAATGGCCTTGTCCATCTGAAGACCATCCAGGAACTTCTTATCTCTACAAAGGAAATAAATTTAATACACCTAATGGAAAAGCAAATTTATTTGCAGCAGAATGGAGACCTCCTATAGAGCAGATAGATGAAGAATATCCATTTGTTCTTTCTACAGTTAGAGAAGTAGGGCATTACTCTGTAAGAACAATGACAGGAAACTGTAGAGCACTCCAGCAGCTAGCTGATGAGCCAGGATATGTACAAATTAATCCAGTGGATGCAAAGGCTAAGAAAATAGTAGATGGTGATCTTATGAGAGTAAGTTCAAGGAGAGGTTCTGTAGTTTCCCGTGCACTTGTTACTGAGAGGGCAAATAAAGGAGCAGTTTATATGACTTATCAGTGGTGGGTAGGTGCATGTAATGAACTTACAGCTAATAATTTAGATCCAGTGTCAAAAACTCCAGAATATAAGTATTGTGCAGTAAAAATAGAAGCTATAAAAGATCAGAAAAAAGCTGAAAAATTCATAAAAGATGAATATGCTGCAATAAAGAAAAAGATGAATGTTTAATATCAAGTGATTCTTAGACTCAGGTGGAGTTTGCTTAAGAGGAATACATTTCTTCAGCTGAGTCTAAGAAGAACTTATCCAGAGGCGTGTCAGCCGTTGTCTCCCACCTTAATAGGGTGGGAGTGTTACGGATGGTAGCCATCGGATAAACATGGCTAAAAAGACCTTGATTAAAAGGTCTTTTAGCCAAAAGGTTTAAATCAATAGGAGTTGATAGACTGTGATAGACGTACATGAAGCATTCAATATAGTAATGAATAATACAAAACTGCTTAAAAGTGAAGATATGTCCCTGATAAATTCTCTTAACAGGGTATTGGCAGAGGATATAAGTTCAAAAGATAATCTTCCTCCATTTGACAAATCCTGTATGGATGGTTATGCTTTAAAAAGTGAAGATACTAAGGAAAAAATGTCAAAATTTCGAATTAAGGGAAGCATAAAGGCGGGAGATTTTCCTGATATAGTATTGAAAAATGGTGAAGCCATAAAAATAATGACAGGAGCTCCAGTACCAAAAGGTGCAGATGCAGTTATTCAAATAGAAAAAGTAAAAGTAGAAGGAAAAGAACTTCATGTATTGGAAAAGGTATCTCCTGGAACCAACATATTTAAAACTGGTGAGGAGATAAAAATTGGTGATGTTGCTTTAAAAAAGGGAAAAATCATAAGACCTGCAGAAATAGGGCTATTGGCATCACTAGGTTATACTAAAATAAAATGTTACAAAGCCCCTAAAATTATAATAATAAATACAGGGGATGAACTTATAAATATAAATCAAAACTTAATGCAAGGTAAAATAAGAAATTGTAATGAATACACATTAATTGCCCTTATTAAAAATTTAAATGCAGAGGTTAAATCTTATGGAATAATAAGAGATGATAAGAATAAAATTTTTAATGCTATAAAAACTGCATTTGAAGAGGGAGATATAATTATAACTACTGGAGGGGCATCTGTAGGTGATTACGATTTTATAGAAGATGTTCTTCAGAAAGTAGGAACAGATATAAAATTTACTTCAGTAGCTATTAAACCAGGAAAACCAGTTGTTTTTGCAACTTTTAAAGATAAACTATTCTTTGGACTTCCAGGAAATCCACTTTCCGTAATAAATTCATTTGAAACTTTTGCAGCATCATCCATTAAAAAAATGATGGGAAGAGAAGATATATTTTCGCATGAATTTCCTGTAATTTTAAAAGATGATTTTAAATCAAGAAAAGAAAGAGACTGCTATATGTATGTAGACATAAAAAAGGAAGATAACCATTATTATGCTTATGATGTGGGAAGACAAGATTCCAATGGCCTTTTTACACTTACTAAGTCAAATGGTGTGGTTATCATGAAAAAGGGAACTAATATAGCAAAAGCTGGAGATATTTTAAATGGAAAATTTATATTCAAATAAGAGGTCAGTGATTTCTATTATTTCATCTAGTTCAAATTCGGGTAAAACTACATTGATAGAAGGAATAATAAGAATTTTAAAAAGCAGAGGATATAAGGTTGGTGCAATAAAGAATGATGCTCATAAGTTACAGATAGATTACCCAGGAAAAGACAGCTTTAGGTTTACAGAGGCAGGTGCAGACAATGTTGTTATTGCATCGGATAATACAGTGGCTATGATAAAAAAAGTAAATGGATCAAAAAGTATAGAAGAACTTCTTTTGCTTTTTGAAGATGTAGATATTGTAATAGTGGAAGGTTTCAAGGGGAATGAATTTCCTAAAATAGAAGTATACAGGAAAAATTCAAGTAAATGTTTACTCTACAAAAATTCCAAATATAATTTCCAAAATTTTATAGCTATTGTAACCAATGAAAATTTAATGACTGATATTCCTGTATTTGATATAAATGATATAAAAAAAGTAGCTGATTTTATTGAAAACAACTTTATAGGAGGAAATAAAAATGAAGAGAACCGTGGAACTTCATGTAGTCAAATATGACAAAGAATGTAAGAAGACAGTGGAGGAATCAACTATTTGCGAATGTCCTTTAAATATATTTGTAAATGGTCAACATTTGACAGTACTCTTGTGTACTCCTGAAAAGCTTAAGGAATTAACAATAGGTTTCTTGGTCTTCAAAGGTATTATAAAATCTCTAGATGAAATAAAATTC
Organism: Clostridium sp. AWRP; assembly: GCF_004006395.2. Classification (NCBI taxonomy): domain Bacteria; kingdom Bacillati; phylum Bacillota; class Clostridia; order Eubacteriales; family Clostridiaceae; genus Clostridium; species Clostridium sp. AWRP. Next base: position 747,250 of record NZ_CP029758.2, read on the forward strand.
CTAGAGATAGATGAAAAAAATGGAGCATCCAGGGTAACTTTGAAAAATAGCCAATTTAATAAAGAGTTGTATTCAAAGCCAATACTTCCTGCAGCATTTAATGAAAATGAGAAAAGTAAATTCTTTTCATATATTATTGATTCCATGAAAATTAGTCTAATCAATAATGATAATGTTTACATACATGTCGATAAAATTTATGATTTAATGATGGACAATCTTGGATATTCCAAGACTTTTAAACTCACTGGAGGAACACATTGTGCAGCTCTTTGTGGTGAAGATAAAGTAGTATCTATTTGTGAGGATGTGGGCAGACACAATGCTGTAGACAAGCTTATAGGTGAGGCATTTATAAAAAATATTTATTTAAAAGATAAAATAATATTTGTAAGTAGCAGAGTATCTTTTGAAATGGTATATAAAATTGCTAGACTTGGGGTACCTATAATAATATCTAAATCTGCACCTACAAATCTTTCTATAGAATTTGCAAAAGCTTTAAATGTTACATTAATTGGATTTGTGAGGGGAGAAAGAATGAATGTATATACAAATCCACAGAGAATAATATAGCAATTTCTGCTAATACATTTTTGAATATAATCTTAAAAAATTAGTTATATAGTTATATATTAGTTAATATTCATAATTAGTTCTTAATTAAATAGGACTAAATTTATATTTTAATTTTTAAATAAGGTAATTAAAATAATTTTAAATTAAATATGTTATATGTTTTAAAATTATTTCTTAAGTATAGAGGCTCAAATCCTTGATTTAGAGCTAATATCTTATTCCTTCTAATATTTTAAGGGGGAAATCAATTATAATATTTAAATGGGAGGGTGAAGTATTTAATGTTAACTAAACAGCAAAATGAAGACCTGTCTGGACAAGATGTAATTCAGAAATATCCTAAAGAGCAGAGATTTACTCTTGCTATACTACAGGATATACAGAGAAAGTACAAATATATACCAAGAGAAGCACTGGAGAATTTAGCTAAGTATTTGGACACGCCTGTAAGTAGACTGTATGGTATGGCTACTTTTTATAAGGCATTAAGCCTTACTCCAAAAGGGGAAAACATAATAACTGTATGTGATGGAACCGCTTGTCACGTTGCTGGTTCTATGGTTGTAATGGATGAACTTGAAAAGGCAATAGGAATTAAACCAGGTGAAACTACAGAAGATCTTAAATTTTCAATAAATACAGTTAACTGTATAGGATGCTGTGCAATAGCTCCTGTCATGATGATAAATGACAAATATTATGGAAATTTAACACCTAAACTGGTTGAAGAAATTCTTAGTGAGTATAGGAGTGAGAGTGATGAGTGATAAAAAAACTGTCAATATATGTTGTGGGACAGGTTGTTTAGCTAAAGGCAGTATGGAAGTATATGAAGAAATGAAGGCACAAGTAGCTAAATTAGGTGCAAATGCAGAAGTAAATGTTACATTAAAAGCAACAGGTTGTGATGGATTGTGTGAAAAAGGTCCTGTACTGAAAATATATCCAGATGACATTGCATATTTTAAAGTTAAAGTAGAAGATGTAGAAGACGTAGTAAAAAAGACATTGATGAATGGAGAAATAATTGAAAAATTATTATATTTTGAAACTGCTACAAAACAGAGATTAAGAAATCATAAAGAAAGTGAATTCTGTAAAAGACAATACAAAATTGCTCTCAGAAATGTTGGTGAAATAGATCCAATAAGTTTGGAAGATTACGTTGAAAGAGGCGGATATAAAGCTCTTAAAAAAGCAATAAGCAGCATGAAGCCTGAAGATGTGCTTGAAGAAATAACAAAATCAGGTCTTAGAGGAAGAGGTGGAGCAGGATTCCCAACAGGACGTAAATGGAAAACTGCTGCAGATATTGATACATCACCTATATATGTAGTATGTAATGGTGATGAGGGAGATCCTGGAGCATTTATGGATAGAAGTATAATGGAGGGAGATCCTAACAGTGTTATAGAAGGTATGACATTGTGTGCTTATGCAGTAGGAGGTACAAATGGATTTGCTTATATAAGAGATGAATATGGACTTGCTGTAGAAAATATGCAGAAAGCTATTAATAAAGCAAAAGAGAAAAATTTATTAGGTAATAACATATTGGGAACTGACTTTTCCTTCGATATACAGATAGTAAGAGGTGGAGGAGCTTTTGTATGTGGTGAGTCTACTGCACTTATGTCATCTATAGAAGGTATGGTAGGAGAACCTAGAGCTAAATATATACACACTACAGAAAAAGGATTGTGGGGACAACCTACTGTTTTAAATAATGTAGAAACTTGGGCTAATGTACCTATAATAATTGAAAAAGGTGGAGATTGGTATCATTCTATAGGAACTATGAAGGATAGTAAAGGAACAAAAGTATTCTCATTAGTTGGAAAAGTTAAGAATACTGGACTTGTAGAAGTACCTATGGGAACTACTCTTAGAGAAATAATATATGATATTGGCGGTGGAGTATTAAATGACAGAAAGTTTAAAGCAGTTCAAATAGGTGGACCTTCAGGAGGATGTTTACCATCTGAATATTTAGATTTGCCAGTAGATTATGATACTTTGGTTAAAGCAGATTCCATGATGGGTTCCGGCGGAATGATCGTAATGGATGATAGAACCTGTATGGTAGATGTAACTAGATATTACTTGAGTTTTTTAGCTGAAGAATCTTGTGGAAAGTGTGTACCTTGTAGAGAAGGCGTAAAGAGAATGCTTGAAATACTCACTGATATATGCAATGGTGATGGAAAAGAAGGAGATATAGAAGAACTTCTTGAAATATGTTCCATGACGAGTAAGGCATCTCTGTGTAGTCTTGGTAAGAGTGCTCCAAATCCAGTAAAAGCAGCTATAAGATATTTTAGAGATGAATTTGAAGAACATATAAAGAATAAGAGATGTAGAGCAGGAGTTTGTAAGAAACTTACTACATTTGGTATAGATGCGGATAAATGTAAGGGATGCGATATGTGTAAAAAGAATTGTCCAGCTGATTGTATAACAGGGGAAATTAAGAAACCACATTCAATAGATGCTGATAAATGTTTGAGATGCGGTAACTGCATGAACATCTGTAAGTTTGATGCTGTTAAGGTTCTATAGGGAGGTGAATGTAGATATGAAAATTACAATAGATGGAAAAGCTTGTGAAGCTGAAAAAGGAGAATTCATATTACAAATAGCAAGAAGAAATAATATATATATACCTACATTATGTCACAGTGATGCATTGCCTGGGCTTGCTAGCTGTAGACTATGTATAGTTAAAGTAGTAGATAGGGGACGTGCAAAGATAGTAACTTCCTGTATATTCCCTGTAAGTAAGGAAGTAGAAGTTATAACTAATGACGATGAATTAAAGAGAATGAGAAAAAATATAGTTATGCTTTTAAAAGTAAGATGTCCTGAAAATAAGGAAGTAAATGAATTAGCTAAAGCCTTTGGAGTAGAGGAAAAGAGAGTAAAGAGGTTCAAATTGGATCCAGAACAAAATTGTGTTTTGTGCGGACTTTGTGCAAAAGCTTGCAAGGAATTAGGTACTGGAGCAATTTCAACTGTTAACAGGGGTATGTATAAAGAAGTAGCAACTCCATATCATGAACCTTCACCAGAATGTATAGGATGTGCTTCCTGTGCTAATGTTTGCCCAACTAATGCAATAAAAGTTGTGGATAAAGATGGAGAAAGAGAAATGTGGGGTAAAAAATTCAAGATGGTTAAGTGTGATTTGTGCGGAGAATATTTTGCTACAGAAGAACACGTAAAATATGCTTACAATAGACTTGGAAAAGAGCAGCCAGAAAAGCTTATGTGCAGCAGCTGCAAGAAGAAAGTTACAGCCAAAGATGTCAAAAATATTTTTGAAAACGTGTGAAAATTAAAAGAGGGGTGGTAATTTAAATGAAACCAGAGTTTAATTCTTTTGTAATAGCCGATCCTGACAAGTGCATAGGCTGTAGATCTTGTGAGATTGCCTGTGCTGCAAAACATAGAGAAGATACTCAAGGAAAAACTATTGGAACTATGAATAATAAAGTTACTCCAAGGTTATTCTTTGTTAAAAATAAAGGAAATGTAATGCCAGTACAATGCAGACATTGTGAGGATGCACCATGTCTAAATGCCTGTCCAGTTGATGCTATAGTTGAAAAAGATGGAAGCATCATTATAAATGAAAGTGCATGTATAGGATGTCAGACCTGTACAATAGTATGTCCGGTAGGTGCTGTAAGTTTACTTCCTAGAACTCAAGGTAAAGTAGTTACAGGAGGAATTCAGGTTAAAGTAAGAGCAGCAGCTTATAAATGTGATTTATGTAAGGAAGAGGGAGGAGAACCTGCCTGTGTCAAAGAATGTCCAAAAGAGGCTTTGAGATTAGTAGATCCTAGAGAAGATAAAAAGGATCGTAGTGTAAGAGCTGCTATGGAACTATTAAATATAAACGCAAATCTCTAATTTATAAGTTATAAAAATCCGGAAAAGAAAGGAATGTTAAATATGCCAACTAGTACTTCTATGATAAATATAGATGAAGAATTATGTACAGGCTGTAGACGATGTGCGGATGTCTGCCCTGTAGATGCTATAGAAGGTGAACAGGGTAAACCTCAGAAGATAAATACTGAAAAGTGTGTTATGTGTGGACAATGCATTCAAGTTTGTAAAGGCTATCAATCTGTATATGATGATGTTCCTACTCCAGTTAGCAAAAGGTTATTTGATAGAGGATTGTTAAAGGAAGTAGATGAACCTTTATTTGCAGCATACAATAAAGGTCAGGCAAAGAGAGTTAAAGAAATTTTGGAAAATAAAGATGTATTTAAAATTGTGCAATGTGCACCTGCTGTAAGAGTTGCTATAGGAGAGGATTTTGGAATGCCTCTTGGAACTTTAAGCGAAGGAAAAATGGCAGCTGCACTCAGAAAATTAGGATTTGACAAAGTATATGATACAAACTTTGGTGCAGATCTTACTATAATGGAAGAAGGCAGTGAGTTACTAAAAAGAGTAGCTGAGGGTGGAGTTTTGCCAATGTTTACTTCTTGCTGTCCAGCATGGGTAAAATATGCAGAACAAACATATCCAGAACTTTTACCTCATCTTTCAAGTTGTAAGTCTCCAAATCAAATGGCTGGAGCTATATTTAAAACTTATGGAGCAGAGATAAATAAAGTTAATCCGGCTAAAATTTATAATGTATCTGTTATGCCATGTACATGCAAGGAATTTGAAAGTGAAAGAGAAGAAATGCATGACAGTGGATACAGGGATGTAGATGCAGTTATAACTACAAGGGAATTAGCACAATTGTTCAAAGATGCTGATATAGATTTTAATACTATTGAAGAAGAACAGTTTGATACTCCTCTTGGTATGTATACTGGTGCAGGAACTATATTTGGTGCTACAGGTGGAGTTATGGAAGCAGCACTTAGAACTGGATATGAACTTTATACTAAAAAAACTATTCCAAGCATAGATCTTACTATGGTAAGAGGTGGAGAAGGTTTTAGAACTGCTGAAGTAGATTTAGGAGATATTAGACTAAAGGTAGGAGTAGTTTCAGGTTTAAAGAATGTAAAAGACGTTATGGAATCAGTAAAGGCAGGTAAATGTGATTTACACTTTATAGAGGTTATGACCTGTCCTCAAGGATGTATAAGTGGTGGAGGACAACCTAAAGTTATACTTGATTCAGATAAAGAAGAGGCTTATAATAATAGAAAAAAGGGACTATATGATCATGACTCTAATCTTACTTATAGAAAATCACATGAAAATCCAGAAATAAAGAAAATATACGATGAGTTCTTAGACAAACCATTAGGATGTAAGTCTCACGAATTATTGCACACTAAGTATATCTCAAGAAAAAAGGAGAGTTAATAAAATGAAAAATTGCCTCGTAGTAGCAGATCCTAATAAATGCATAGGATGTAGGACTTGTGAAGCAGCTTGTGGTATTGCACATTCAGGAGAAGATTTTTTTAATACAAATGTATCAAAAATTAACTTTAATCCTCGCTTAAATGTGATAAAGACTGCTAAAGTAAGTGCTCCTGTTCAATGTAGACAATGTGAAGATGCACCTTGTGCTAAAGCTTGCCCAGTTAACGCTATTTCAAATGAAAATGGTTACGTTAGTGTAGATAAAGATGTATGTGTAGGATGTAAAATCTGTATGCTAGCTTGTCCTTTTGGAGCTATTGAATTAGCTTCTCAATATAAGGACGGAAAAGTTGTAGATCAAAAGGCACTTAAGATGAGTGAAGAAGGTAATCCTACTGTAAATGGAAAAGGGAGAGTGGTAGCAAATAAGTGTGATCTCTGTCAGGATAGGGATGGAGGACCTGCTTGCATAGAAGTTTGTCCTACAAAATCTCTTAAATTAGTTACTTATGACGACAATAATAATATAATTGAAAAAAAAGATGACGACGAACGTGAAATAAGTTAAAGATTATATGAAATTATAAATAAAAGTTAGGGGCTTTCATCATAGCATATGGTGAAGGCTCTTAGTTTTTTTGTTGTATATAACTTAACTTTCGAAAATCATCTTTAATTGTGAATTATTTATACATATAAAAAATATTCCAGCATAGGGGTCTAACTATGCTGGAGTATTTTTTACTTAGATTTTAGGTTTTTAGGTTTAGGGCTATTAAAATGTTTTTTCAAACATATATTCACATTTATATTAAAGCAATTTTTGTGCCAATTGTTATTCTATTGAAACAAGACACTTTATATTTATATAATATCATAATGACACAAAAAGTCAATATCATTATGATATTATATAAATATTTATCATAATGATACAATAATCCTTTTATGATTATTCTCAAAATGTGATATACTAAAACTAAATAGAAGATTTACATATTGAGGAGGTTAAAAAATGGAAGATATGAGTTTCCTAGATGATGTAGGTAGTATGTGCAGGATTGATATGGACAGTATATTGGAATATGATATATCATCCTTTATACTTAAAGCTATTTTTGATTGCTGTTATGATGGCCTCATAATCACGGATGAAAACCTTTTAATAAAAAAAGTAAATATAACAACTGTTAAAATACTGGGAGTAAAAGAAGAAACTTTATATTTAACTTATTTAAATGAAATATTAAAGGATGAAATATTAAAAACTGTAGTACTTACTGGAGAAAATAAATGGTCTCAGGATTGCAGTTTTTATATAGATGGAAAAAGGATAAGATGTGTTGTAAATTTGGTGCCTGTGAAATTGAGAGGACGAATTATAGGATTGGTACTGGCTATTAGAGATACTAAAAACCTACATAAGATGGTAAATAATTTAGTGGGTTATAAGGCTTCATTTACTTTTGATGATGTTATTACAAAAAATGAAAGGGAGAAAACTGTTATAAAGTTAGCTAAAAGAGCAGCTAAGACAAATTGTAATATACTCATAGAAGGTGAAAGCGGCACAGGAAAAGAAGTATTTGCCCAATCTATTCATAATTACAGCAGCAGAAGTAAGGGGCCTTTTGTAGCTGTAAACTGTGCTGCAATACCTAGAGAATTAGTAGAAAGTGAACTTTTTGGATATGAAAAAGGTGCCTTTACAGGTGCATCAAAAGGAGGAAATCCAGGAAAATTTGAATTAGCAGATGGAGGTACAATATTTTTAGATGAAATAGGAGAACTCCCACTTGATATTCAGTCAAAACTTTTGAGGGTATTAGATAACCTTAAGATAGTTAGAGTTGGAGGAAACTATGAAAAATCTATTGATGTAAGAGTAATTGCGGCAACAAATAGAGTACTTAAAGATGAGGTTGAAAACAAAAATTTTAGGGGAGACCTTTATTATAGACTTAATGTCATGAATATCCATCTTATTCCTCTAAGAGATAGAAAGGAAGATATAGAACTTTTAGCTCAGCATTTTGTGAGTCAACTTAACATTAAGAATCCATGTGATCCCAAATATATAGACCCTTCCTACATAGAAAAGTTGAGAAGATATAATTTTGAGGGAAATACAAGAGAACTTAGAAATGTAGTAGAAAGATCCTATTATCTTTGTGAGGATACAATGATAACTTCAAAGTATCTTATTGGTAAGGGTGGAAAAGCTGAAGTGCCAATAAGTAATGAATCATCAAAAGAGGTTTTACCTTTGGAAGTAGTAGAAGAACAGTGTATACGAAATGCACTTCAATATTGTAAGGGAAATGTCATGAAGGCGTCTGAATTATTACAAATAGGCAAGGCAACTATATATAGAAAAATAACTAAGTATGGCATAGATTTGAATTTATACAATGATAAATCTCAAAATTGATTTAAGTTTAAAATTGCAGTATAGTTATAATACTAATAAATATAATAAAAAAATGAAAATTACTATGCAGGTAATTAAAAGTAAGAAAATGTGAAAAAATATTCTAATTATATAGTACTAGTGATTAGAAGAATTGTAAATAGAGGGGAATATGTATGTTTTTAGGCAAAGTTGTTGGAAAGGTTGTTTCTACTCAAAAAAGTGAAAAGCTTATAGGAAACAAATTATTAATAGTAAAAAAAATAGATGAAAAAGAAAATTTAATTGGTGATCATTTTGTTGCTGTAGATACTGTAGGTGCAGGTGCTAATGATACTGTAATTGTGGTTACAGGAAGTGGATCAAGAAATTCTAGTGATTATCAAAATAATACACCAATAGATGCGTCTATTGTAGGTATTGTGGATTCTATTGAATGGGATGAACGTTAATTGATAAATGTAATTAAAAATTAAGAGTTAAGAATTAATAGTTAATGAAAGTTTACAGCAAATATCTAAAGCTATGGAAGGACTAGCATCTTCTGCTGCTACGGTTTCAGAAAATCAACAATCTTTAAGTAAGGAAATTGAAAGTATAAAGGAACTGTCGTCTAAAATATATGAAATTATAGGTTCTATAAAGAGTATTGCAGATCAGACAAAAATGCTTGGATTAAATGCAGCAGCAGCTATCTAGCAAATTAATTCTGGGTTACAGGAAGTGTTATCTATGACTACTGAGATGAAAGAACTAGCCCATGATTTAAAATAAGTACATATTTAAAATTTGATATATCGATTTTAAAATTCAATAATATTTTGCAGTTATAGGGTTATTATAAAACTATATTTATATATCACATATAAATATAGTTTTTACTTAGTTAATTAGAAGTATAAATACGGTATATGCGAAAAATAATCAGTATTTTCAATAGTCAATAATTAGTAATATACTAAAATCGTATTAAATTGAAGGATTAATGAATAATATAGATAAATAATTTATTTTTTAGCTTTAAATTGACTAATTTGATTTAAAATGAGCTTTAAATATTCAAAAGAAGGTTATGATAAAAGTTAATTATAATATATAATCATTCCATACTAAACTTAAAAGAAAATTTACTTTTAGAGGAGCAAAAAAATGGGATCTAAATTAGAGAAACTTTTAATAGGAAAAAGTTTAAAAACTGAAGAATTAAAAAGTGAAAAATTAAATGTATTTTGGGGACTACCTATATTATCTAGTGACGCTATTTCATCAGTGGCTTATGCGGGAGAGGAAATACTTTGGGTGTTAATACCTGTACTTGGAATAATGTCATATAAATATATGTTTTATGCTACGTTATGTATTGTACTTCTAATGTTCTTAGTTACTATGTCTTATAGACAAACTATAGATGCCTATCCAGGCGGCGGTGGATCATATATTGTAGCCAAAGATAACCTGGGTACTACCCCAGGACTTATAGCAGGTGCATCACTTACTATAGGATATATACTTACCGTTGCAGTTAGTGCTTGTGCAGGAACGGCAGCAGTAACATCTGCAATTCCATCGCTTTTTCCATATAAAGTTCAAATAACTTTATTATTAATACTATTTATGACTATAGGAAATCTTAGAGGAATTAGAGAATCTTCTAAAATGTTTGGTGTACCTACATATTTGTTTATTATATCCATACTAGTTATGATTGCATGGGGAATATGTAAGGTTAAAATTTTTGGATATACTCCAGTAGTTGCTTATAAAGTACCTCAGGTTACAGGGGATATAACTCTCTTCTTATTTTTAAGGGCTTTTTCTTCAGGATGCACAGCTTTAACGGGTATTGAAGCAGTAAGTAATGGAATACCTAACTTCAAAGAGCCGTGTCAAAAAAATGCTAAGAAAGTATTAGGACTTCTTTCTTTTACTGTATTTATAGTATTTTTAGGTTTATCTTACCTGGCAACATTGTATCATTCAGTTCCTAATTCTAATGTAACCGTAGTAGCCCAGATAGCAGCTCAGGTATTTGGAAATAATGTTATGTTCTATATAATTCAGGCGACTACTGCAGTCATACTTATTATGGCAAGTAATACAGCCTTCGCAGGACTTCCGATGCTTTTAGCATATATAGCTAAGGATGGTTTTGCACCAAGACAGTTTGCCAAAAGGGGAAAAAGACTTGGATATTCTAATGGAATTATAACTTTAGGAATTATATCTTGTTTATTAGTAGTATTATTTAATGGCGAAACTCACTATTTAATGCCTCTTTATGCTGTGGGAGTTTTTATATCTTTTACATTATCACAGTTTGGGATGCTTGTAAGATGGGTAAGAATAAAGAAACAAGGGTGGGTTCACAGAGCTTTTATAAATGGTGTAGGTGCTTCTGTAACCTTATTTACGGCTGTTTTACTTGGAATAACAAAATTTACAAGTGGAGCTTGGATAGTTTTTATACTTATACCAACTATAGTATATTTCATGGTAATTATAAAAAAACATTATACTAAAGTAGCAGAACAGTTAAGACTATCTATTGATGAAAAACCTAAGGAGATAAACTTTGCAGAACAGAAGAGATACGTAATAGTGCCTATAGACACTTTGAATAAATCTTTTTTGAAAGCTTTAAATTATGCAAGAACAATTTCTAAAAATATAATAGTTTTTCACGTTTCTGTAGACGATGAGGCTACAAATAAGCTTTTGAAAAAATGGCATGAATATGATGTGGACATACCTATAATAGTAAAAAAATCACCGTACAGAAGTATTGTGGGTCCTCTTGTTAAATTCATAGAATCTGAAGAGTACTCGGCAGGATCTAAAGATACAGTTACTGTAGTCCTTCCACAATTTGTAGTTACAAAATGGTGGGGAAACATACTTCATAATCAAACGGCACTATTTATTAAAACCATGCTTTTGAGAAGAAGAAATATAGCTATAGTTACAGTACCATATATAATATTTGAAGATTAAAGAAAATATATAGAGTTTCTAAACGAAAAATAAACTTGTGCTCCGAATATTTTTACAATCACAAGTACGTTAAATATTTTGATAAGTCTAAGTAGAAAATTTGCAAAAACCTAAGGACTTTTGAAAACTCGTACCTCAGACAATTCAAAAGCCCAAAGTTTTTTTACAAATTTTTTACTAAGACTTATATACAAAATATTTAAATGTACTTGCTTATTGTAAAATATTTCTACGCACAAGTTTATTTTTTAGTTAAAACTTTATATCTGATTTTGTAATGTTTGCGCGTAAATGATTACTTATATTTAATAAAAAAGTTTTTAAGTGTGATTTCTATTTTGTTAGTATATTTATGTATAAGTTAAAATTTCAATTAGAATCACTCATATAAATATGGATAGACCAATGTTACAGATTAATACATTACATAGGTATAAGTTAGAAAATTTAATTAAAGATTTTTTTAGTGTAACGAAAAAAATCCACATTAACTATTAATTTTTCATTCTTAACTATTAACTAAAAAAATATAATTTATGTGTAAAGGATTACTTGAATTTTGAGATAAAATTTTTTATAAAAACTGTTGAATATTTATTTTTATTATGATATTATAATTCATATACTTCAACAACACACACGTGTATTTGACTGACGGACAAGGCGGGGTTTTATGAATAATAGATTTCTTATAATTGACACTAAAATACTTCCTGATGTGTTTGACAAAGTTGTAAAGGTAAAAGAACTTTTGAGAACTGGTTGTGTAAAAGATATATCAGAAGGCGTAAAGAAAGTAGGTATAAGTAGAAGCAGTTATTATAAATACAAAGATTCAGTGTTTACATTATCCGAAGGTGTAACAAGTCACAAGGTAACTATTGGACTTATACTAGCTCATAAGACGGGGTCACTATCAAATATACTTGATAAAATAGCGCAAAGAAGTGGCAACATATTGACTTTAAATCAGGATATACCCATAAATAATGCTGCTGCTGTATCTATAACTTTTGATGCTTCTAAATTGGAAGTAGAAATTAATGAACTTGTTGAAGAGATAGGTAAGTTAGATAGTGTCATAAGTGTAAGTTTGGTAGCAGTGGAATAAATGAAGTTCATTTTAAATTATGTGTAAAAACAATGAAAAGGAAAAGTAAATAATGCATTGCTTTTAGAGAAGGGGATTCATAGGCTGCAATATTCCCTAAGTTAATATTATTGAAAACCACCTTTGAGTTGTATACTGAAATTTAACAGTAGGTATTTCCGCAGGTCTGCGTTATGGATATTGAGAGACAGTAATGGCTTTTAAGTAATGGATAAATATCCTAGGCTGTATTGGGTTTAGTTATTTTAGCGATAACTAAAAATTGACACTGTTAATTGGGTGGAAACGCGATAAAACTCGTCCCAGTGGGGAAGGGTTTTTTTTAGCATTAGAAGGTAACTTAATACTTAAGTAAATTTATCTGAGTCTAGGAGTAGCTTGATAAGATTAAATAATTAGGGGGAAGTAAAATGGCAAATATAGCAATGCTTGGATATGGAGTAGTAGGAAGCGGAGTAGCTGAACTTATATCTAGAAATAGATATAAATTTAAAGATGAACTAGATGAGGAACTAGTAATATCAAAAATTTTAGTTAGAAATGTAGATAAACACTTAAACAATAAAAATAGGGGGCTTTTAACAGAAAATATAGAGGATATATTCAATGAAAAGGTGGATATCATAGTGGAAGCTATGGGGGGGCTAAATCCATCTTATGAATATATAAAAAGAGCTTTAAATATGAAAAAGCATGTAGTTACAGCTAATAAGGATTTGATGGCAGAAAGAGGATATGAACTTTTGCAATTAGCTAAAAAAAATGGAGTTACAATTCATTTTGAGGCAAGTGTTGGAGGGGGAATACCTATACTGAAATCAATGAATGAATGTCTTGTGGGTAATGAAATAAAGAGTATAAGATCTATACTAAATGGTACTACAAATTTTATATTGTCAAAAATGAGCCATAACGGCATGAGTTATGAAGAAGCTTTAAAACTTGCCCAGGAACTAGGTTTTGCAGAAGCAAATCCAGAATCAGATGTTAAAGGATATGATGCAGCTAGAAAACTTTCAATTTTATCTACTATTGCATATAACAGAAGAGTGGAGTGGAAAGATATAAATATAGAGGGGATTACACAAATTGATAGCGATGATTTCAGATATGCCAAAATGAAAAAGTGCAGTATAAAACTTCTTGGAATTAGCAAAATATCTGAAGATGATATATATGCAGCGGTTATGCCAGTTATGGTAAAACAAGATTCTATGCTCGGAAAAATTGAGAATGAATACAATGCTATTTTAGTAGAAGGAGATGCAGTAGGAGACGTGATGTTTTCAGGAAAAGGAGCAGGGATGTTTCCTACAGCTAGTGCAGTTTTTTCAGATATAGCAGATATAGTTGAAAATAAAAGAGAAAAAACTATTACTTTTAGTAGTGAAAAGGCTAGCATAAATAAAAGTTGGAATTTAAAAAGCAAGTGGCTTTTAAGAATTAAAACAAAAAATAGAGTAGAAATTATAGAAAGTATATCTTCAAGTTTTAAAAGCTGTTATATTTTATCTAATAGTGTTTCTGGAAATAAAGAAGAAGTTGTAGCTTTTGTAAATGCAGATAACGAAGATTTAATAGACGATTATATTAAAAAAGTAAAAAGTGAAAAGCGCGCACAGTCTGTAAAGAAGTTATTGGTTTTGGATAAATGATAAGAATATAGTTTTAGCAAAAATCTTTACAAAATTGGAGGAATATTAGATATGACTAAAGTGAAGGTTAGGGTACCGGCTACTACAGCAAATATGGGGCCGGGATTTGATACTTTAGGTATGGCACTTAAATTATATAATGAAATTGAAGTTGAAGAAATAAATGGGAAAAGTGAAATATATAATGGTGGATTAAGGTCAGAAGAGGATTTCAGGGAAAATCTTATATACAAGAGTATAGTAAGTGCTATGGATGAACAAGGATATTCTTATAATGGATTTAAAATAAATGTGCTTAAATGTGATATACCTATGTCAAGGGGGCTTGGAAGTAGTTCTGCATGTATAGTCGGTGGTATAACAGCGGCAAATGCAATTATGGAAAATAAAATGGATATGGAAGATATAATTGATTTGGCTACAAAAATAGAAGGACATCCTGATAATGTTGTGCCTGCAGCACTTGGAGGAATGGTAATATCTATAAAAGTGGGTGAGGATATAAAACATTCAAAGGTAAATGTGCCAGATAGATTAAAATTTGTTGCTATGATACCATCATTTAAAGTTAGCACAGCTCTTTCTAGGGAAGTTTTACCTAAATCTTATTTAAAAGAGGACTGTATATTTAACACTTCTAGGTCTGCTATGCTTATAAGTGCTCTTTATAACAATGAATTTGACAAACTTAGAATATGTTTTGAAGATAAAATCCATCAACCTTATAGAAAAAGTTTAATAAGAAATTTTGATGATGTTTTTAAGAAATCAAAAGACTTAGGCTCTATAGGAGAATTTATAAGTGGTTCAGGATCTACACTTATGGCAGTAGTAGACAAAAATGCAGAGAAATTTGTAAGTTCCATGAAAAATTTCTTAAATGAACTAGAAGATACTTGGAAAGTTATTTTACTTGATCCAGATTTGCAGGGAGCTAGAGTTTTAAATTAGTCTACTAATGGTAATGTAGTTAATTTAAGAATTCAGTGTTGCTTTTATGCCAATTGATTTAATAAATAAAGGAATTTTTAAATTTGTGTAGAATTTTAAAAGTATAATCCTTTAATAGTTAAATCAAATTAAATGTACAAAAGAGGTGAAGCAATGCTGGATGTTGAAATAGAATATAAAGATATAAAAATCTCTAATGTGCAAGAAAAAGATTTAGTGGCTATACAAAAATTGATGAATAAAAAGGATTTTCTAGAGGGAGAAACAAATTTAGAAGATCTAAGAGAGAGATTTTTGGAGAGTTATATAAGTCAGTGCGAATTTTTTTTAAAAATAGAAAAGGGCAGTATTTTAATAGGAATATTAAAGGGGAGAATTGAGTTTAAAAGTGAAAATGAACTCTGGATATGGTATTTTTATCTATCTGAAATATATAAAAATACAAGCTTAGGGGGCATTTTAATAAAAGAAATAATAGAGTACTTTTCTAGGGAATATGATGTGACTGAATTTTTTGCGAGAACAATTAAAAATGAAATTGAAAATATGAATATATGGAAAAGTGCTGGGTATAAAACTATTAGAATAGTAAAGAACTTCTATGACATAGATGGAAAGCAAATGGACATGATAATTATGAAAAAAATCCAATAATTAACAGTAATAATTTTTTTATCCCTTAATATTAATATATAGAAATAGTATAAAATTAGGGGTGAAAAAATGAAGTACACGCGATATGATTTAAAAAGAGAGAAAAGTACTAAGCCTTTTGTGTTTTTTACATGCATAATACTTGCAGCTGCATTTATATTGGGAACTTTTATATTTAAAGTGGTATTTAAAACATCAGGAAATTTAAATGACAATGCGGCCAATACTGTATCTGAAAATAAAGTCAAAAATACTTCTAATAAGAGCAGCTCAGCTGTGGATGGTAAATCTACTAAATTTATAGCCGTACAAGGTGGAATTTACAAAGATAAAAATAACGCAGCAGAGGAAAAAAGTTTGCTAACTAAATATGGATTACCTTTTTCCATACAGGATTCAGATAAGACAAGGGTATTTTTAGGTGTGTTTCAAGAGGATGTTGGAGAGAAAATGATGAAATCTCTTACAAACCAAAAAGTAGACAATTCAAAAATGGCATTTACGATAAAGAGGTATGATTTGTGTAATGCTGAAATAGCTGAAATAGTAAATGCAAACTTAGAGATACTAAATAAACTTTCAGAACAGGATGTAAAATCCATACAAACAGATGAATTGAAAAAATGGTGTTCTTCTTTAAAGAGTGAAAAAACGGAAAGTGGTAATAATAAATTAGTTTTAAAAGATTTAACGGAATATGTAAGTAAACTTCCTAAAGAAATAACGAAGGATAAAGTTGAAGAAAATTATATTTATATATTTAATATATTGAAGAAAATCAAATCAAATTAATTTTATATTATTAAGGTAATAAGTCATAATATAAGGGCAAGTACGGGGATATTTACACCAATACTTGTCATTTTTATGTTTAATTAAAAAATTTTTTTGAACAATAATATATCTACTTGTTTATGCTTTTATTAAATGATAAACTATATAAGATATAATATTAAGGTAGGGGATTTTTGTGAGAGGGGCTGAAAAAGGTAAGAGCTTTTTATGGTTTCTTATAATTTTAGGAGCTATATGTGGAAGCCTTGTAGGAGATGCTATTGGAAATAATTTTAGTTTTTTAAACTTTTTTAAAAATTCTTATTCTGTGGGAATGACTGAACCAGTTATATTAAATCTTAAAGTTGTAGTGTTGACTTTAGGAATAAAGTTTAGTATAAACATTATGACTATAATTGGTATAATTGTGGCTATAATACTATATAGAAGATATTAGGAAGTGATGACATGAAGATTGTATTGGCTTCGGCTTCCAGTAGGCGAAAGGAACTTTTAAAGAGATTGACAGGAAATTTTGAAGTTATGGTAAGTGATTTTGATGAAAATTCTGTTAAATTTAATGGAAATTGTGGTTCTTATGTTATGGAGCTAGCTAAAGGTAAAGCTAAAAATGTGTCTTCAAAGTTGAAAGACAGTAGTTCTATAATAATAGGATGTGATACAATAGTATCTTTTAAAGAAAAGATACTTGGAAAACCAGGTAGTATAGAGGAAGGTTTTCATATGCTGAAGTCCTTAAGCGGAAATGAGCATAAGGTATATTCAGGTATAGCAATTATAGATAAATCTTCAAATAAAATAATTAAGGACTTTGTGTGTACTCGTGTAATATTTTCTAAAATAGACGATAAACGCATAAAGGAGTATTTAAAAACAGGAGAATATAAAGATAAAGCAGGTGCCTATGGCATTCAAGGTCGTGGAGGAATTTTTGTAAGAGAAATCCATGGATGTTATTATAATGTAGTAGGATTACCTTTAAATAAGTTGTATAATATGTTAAGTGAGATGGGGTTAAATCTATAATAAGGAGTTTTTAAATGAATGAATTAGTAAAAATTATGGATTTACCACAAAATGAAAGACCTAGGGAGAGGTTATTCAGATATGGTCCAGAAGTTCTTTCTAATTCAGAACTTTTGGCAATAATACTTGGTTCAGGTACAAAAAAAGAAAATATAATATCTTTAAGCAGCAGGATTATAAAAGACAATGGAGGACTAAATGGAATTTTTAATTCTAATTTAGAAGATCTTATGAATATTAGGGGCATTGGAAAGGCAAAATCTGCTAAAATATTTGCTGTGGTGGAATTGGCAAAGAGATTCAAATCCTATAGGGATGGTGATGATTATAAGATATGCAATCCAGGAGATGCAGCGATGCTTGTCATGGAAGAAATGAAGGGATTGAAGCAGGAATATTTTAAAGTTATTATGTTGAATACAAAAAATATAGTTATAGGCATTAGAGATGTATTTATAGGAAGTTTAAATTCTGCACTTGTACATCCAAGAGAAGTATTTTACTATGCTATAAAGAAAAATAGTGCATCTATAATTGTGTGCCATAACCATCCTTCAGGAGATCCATCACCTAGTAATGAGGATATAAATATAACACATAGATTAAAAGAATGCGGTGAACTTTTAGGCATACAGCTATTAGATCATCTTATAATAGGAAACGAAATATATGTTAGTTTAAAACAAAAAGGAATTTTGGAATATTGAAAGGAGTAATATAAATGGGATTTTTTGGAATGTCAAGAGACATGGGAATTGATTTAGGAACAGCTAATACACTCATATATGTTAAAGGAAAGGGAATAGTACTTAGAGAGCCTTCTGTAGTTGCTATAAACAATGATGTAAAGAAGGTAATGGCAATAGGTAATGAAGCAAAAGAAATGATAGGAAGAACTCCTGGTAATATTGTGGCTATAAGACCACTAAAAGATGGTGTTATTGCTGATTTTGATGTTACTCATACTATGCTTAGAAAATTTATAGAAAAAGTAAGCCCTAAGTCAGCATTTACTAGTCCTAGGATATTTGTATGTTTTCCATCTGGAGTTACTGAAGTTGAAAAAAGGGCAATAGAAGAGGCAACAAAACATGCAGGCGCAAGGGACGTGCTTTTAATGGAAGAACCTATGGCAGCTGCTATTGGTGCAGGACTTCCAGTAAATGAACCAACAGGAAGTATGATTGTAGATATAGGCGGAGGTACTACAGAAGTAGCTATAATATCACTTGGAGGAATTGTTACAAGTAAATCTTTAAGAATTGCTGGTGATGAGTTAGACCAGGCTATAATAGGTTACATAAAGAAAGAATACAATTTAATGATAGGTGAAAGAACTGCGGAAAATGTAAAAATTGAATTAGGTTCAGCTTTTGATATAGGTGAAGAAAATTCCATGGAGATAAGAGGAAGAGACTTAATATCAGGGTTACCTAAGGTTATAAATATAACAGAAGGTGAAATAAGAGAAGCTCTTAAGGAACCTGTAGTAGCAATAATTGATGCTATAAAAACTACCCTTGAAAAGACACCACCAGAACTTGCATCAGATATAATGGACAAAGGAATTATGCTTGCAGGTGGAGGAGCGATGCTTAGAGGATTGGATCAGTTGATAAATCAAGAAACACATATGCCTGTTCATATAGCTGAATCACCTCTTGATTGTGTTGCACTAGGCGCTGGAAAAGCCCTTGATACTATTGATAAAATAGTAGCTAGTAGAAAATAGTGATGTATTATGAGATTTTTGAGAAATAAACTCGTTTTAGCTATAATAGTACTTTCAATTATTTTTTTAGCTTTGATTTCTTTTAGTATCAAGGGTAATAGCAATTCAATTGTAAGAAATGGCATAGGTGTTACTTTTAATTCTTTTCAAGGAGGATTATATAAGGTCAACAATAGTATAAAAAATTCTCTGAGTTTTATAATAAACTTTTCTAGGGTAAAAAGTGAAAATGAAGAATTGAAGAAGGAAAATAGTTCGTTAAAAAATAAATTAGTAGAATATAATTCACTTAAAAATGATAATTCTCAGCTAAGAAAAGAGCTGAATTTTAAAAGCCAAAAATCGGAATATGATTATATAGGCTGTGATGTAATAGGTAGAAGTAGTGATGGAATCTTAAATGAATTTGCAATAAATAGAGGCAGTAAGGACGGTATAAAAAAGCAGATGGTTGCGGTTACTGCAGATGGTTTGGTAGGACAGGTTGTCCATGTGGAAAGTAATTGGTCCATAGTACAGTCTCTGGCTAATGAAAATTTAGCAGTAGGTGGAACTATTGAAGGTGCTGAATCAGATGCAAATGATGTGACAAATAGTGGTATGGTAAAAGGATACAGTGATGGTAATAATCAATTTTTAGCAAAGTTATATTATCTTCCACAGGACTCTACTATAAAAAAGGGAGATGTTATTTTAACATCAGGAATTAATAATTCATACCCTAGAGGAATAAGAATTGGAACTGTAATAAGTGTAGAGGATGATAAGGGAAAAGTAATGAAAAATGCTTTGATAAAACCTTATGTGAATTTTGATAAGCTTCAGGAACTACTTATTGTAGTGCCTCAAGACAAAATGGATATAAAATACTAGGGTGGATGTAAAATGAAAAAATTATTAGTATTAGTTTTACTATCAGTTCTGCTATTTATTTTGGATAATGCACTGATGCCTTTTTTTGCGGTAAAGAGTTTTTATCCAGGGTTACTTATAATATTTGTAATTTGCTATTCCATTGTAAATGGAACGTGGGAAGGTATGTGGCTTGGAGTATTTGCAGGTTTACTTCAGGATATATACTTTTCATATGGTTTTGGAATAAACTCGTTTACAAATATGATAGTATGTGTAATTGCAGGTATTGTAGGAAATAGTATATTTAGAAAAAGAAGACTTATTCCTGTTATTTCTTGTTTTTTACTTGTTTTGTTTAAGGGATTGTTAATAATGGGTATTTTATACTTATGTGGAGTGTATGTGAATATAAAAAATGTATTTTTCACAGGAATTTATGATATGATTTTGTGTATCTTTATGTATAAGCCAATATATAATCTTTGCAATAAAGATTATATGGAAGCTAAGTGGAAATTTTAAAGGTGGAGATGATATTTTTTGAAAGAGAAGAAGCATTCTAATATTACAAGATATACTGTACTAGCAGTTATTATGGTAGCTATTTTTGCAACTATTACTGGAAGACTTCTCTTTCTTCAAGTAGTAAAGGGGCAAGAGTATAAAGAGCAGTCCAATAATAAATCTTTGACAGAAATACAGGAAGCGGCTCCAAGAGGAAAAATTTTGGACAAGAATGGGAATGTTTTAGCTAAGAGCATTCAAAGTTATGTGCTTATATATAATCAAACAGATGAAAATGATAAGACTTTTTTCCCTACTATGAGTAAAGTATTTAAGATACTAGATGAAAGTGGGGAAAGTCAGAAGGATGATTTTGAACTTAAGATAAATCCTTATAGGTTTGAATTTAGAAGTGATGATGAAGAAACTAGAAAGGATCTTGAAATTAAGTTTAAAAGAGATAGAGGATTAAACGATGAAATAGAAAAGAAAATTAAAAGAAAAAATAAAAATATATCTGAAAATGATTTGAAGAGTTTAGTAAATAAAGAATTACTGAAAATAACTCCAGAGGATACTTTCAAAAAACTTATTGCCAAGTACAAAATAAGTAGTGCATATTCTTTGGAAGATCAGAGAAGATATATGATTATTAAGGATACTTTAAAAATGCAGAGTTATTCTGGGTATAAACCTGTAACAGTTGCAAGTAATATAAAGAAGGATACTGCCTTTAAATTTTTACAAATGTCAAATGAACTCCCAGGAATAGATGTGGATACCCAGCCTATAAGATATTATCCTAATAAGGAGCTAGGGTCTAGTTTTATAGGATACATATCTAAAATATCTTCTGACTATGATAAATACAAGGAAAAAGGTTACGATGTAAGTAGTGATTATGTAGGTCAGGCAGGCATAGAAGGTGCACTTGAAGATAGATTGAAAGGGTCAAAGGGAGGAAAAATAGTAAAGCTGAATAAAAATGGAAAAATAGTTCAAGAATTGGGCAAAAAAGACTCTTACCCAGGTGAAACAGTTCAGTTAACAGTGGATTCCAAGGTTCAAAAAGCAGCAGAAGATTCATTGGATGCTACTATGGCAAAGCTAAGAGCTAATCCTTATGGTCAGAATAGATCTGATACTACCAATGCAACTAGAGGGGCAGCAGTAGCAATTGATGTGAATACGGGAGCAATAATTGCAATGGCAAGCAGGCCTGGTTATGATCCAAATATGTTCGCACAACCTGGTATGATATCTCAAGATTTATATAGGCAATATTTCAGCCCAGATTTAGGAGTTCTTGGAAAGGAATATATAGAGAAGAGAAATATAACTTCAAATTTTCCAGGGGAGACAGAGGATCAAGTGCTAAACACGTTATTCCCACTTGATACAAGTATAAAAAATAACACTACTATAAGACAAGATGTTTATGACATATTTCCAAAACCGTTTTATAATTATGCTACTCAGTCTTTAATACCTCCGGGTTCTACATTCAAACCAATGACTGCTATTGCAGGCCTTGAAAGTGGAGTAATAAATCCAGGCTTTTGTGTAGATGATGAAGGACAGTTTGATCAGGGTGGTAAGATTGTAAAGTTTATATTGGATGGTAGAAATGGAGTAGTGGATTTAGCTGCTGCCATACAGAAATCCAGTAACCCTTATTTTATGACTGTAGGCAAGCGCATCCGCGAGGCTCTTGGAGACGATGGACTTGCTAAATATGCATGGAAGTTTGGACTTGGCGTTTCCGTAAATAGTGATGTAAAAGCATTCACCGGCATAGAAATTCCAGAAAAATTTGGGCAAGTATATAATACAGTATCAAATAAAAATACTTATGCCAGCACTTATTTATGGCAAACTATGGCTGACCTTAAAGACGGTCAGGATGATAAAGGTCATAAGCTAGTTTCAATTAATCTATATGATAATAGCAGTGATTCAAGCAAGGTAAAGCAAATTAAGAATGATATCAAAACTTTGATAAAGAATTCTGTAAAAAATGGAAAGAGTGCTTTTGATAAAGAAAAATACAAAGAATTATTTTCTGAACTTGTAAAGGAAGATCCTAATAACAAAAAGGATATAAGTGATGAGAAAATGAATGATTTGATTGATGTCATATATAGCATAACTGTTTCAGATGCAAATGCTCAGTTAAAGGTACCGGCTAATATAGAAAATGCTGCTATAGGACAGGGACTTAACCAATTTACTCCTGTTCAGATGGCAAATTATATTGCTACCCTGGTGAATGGTGGAACTAGATATAAAGTACATTTGGTAGATAAATATTTAAATCCTAATGGAGGAGTTATTGAGCAGGTTAAACCAGAAGTTATACAGAAAACTGGAATTAAGCCTGAAACTATAGCTGCTATTAAAGCAGGAATGGGTGCAGTTAATGAGAAAGGTGGTACAGGGTCACAAGTATTTGGCGGATTCCCAATAAGTACAGGAGGAAAGACAGGTACTGCAAGTTTGGGAAATCAAGATCAAATAGGAAGAACTGACTATTCTGAATATGTTGCATTTGCACCTCTTGATAAACCAGAAATAGCTGTATATGCAGTCATATTTGATGGTGGTCAAGGAGCAAGTGGTGCAGCTTATGTAGCAAGAGATATTCTTTCAGCATATTTTACTGAAACAGGCCGTATAACTACTAGTACGTCTACTGGTACGTCTACTAGTACAAGTACTCAACAAAACAGTAATTAAAATAAAGGGGCTGTTGTACTAAGAATAAATACTACAATATACTGGTTTATTATTAATCTTTAAAACAATATGTTGTATGTAAATTTCTTAATGCGGCAGTCCCTTATATGATAATAATTTTAATTAGAATTTAGCTTAAATAAGAATTTCCAGAACAAGTATTATATTAAAAAATAAAGTTGGAAATTAAGAAGGATTTACGTAAAGGGTGTTGAAATAGTATATGAGGTGACTTATGGAGGCTAATTATGAGGAATAATAATATAGTAATTAAGGGTAATAGAGATGGAATAAATATAATTATAAATAATAATGGCTTTAAAGATTTTGACGAAATGCTTGAAAGCTTAATCAAAAGGCTTTCAACTGGAAAGATGTTTTATAAGGGATGCACTCTGAAAATAACAACAGAATTAAAAAGTGTAAATGAAAAGCAATTTAATAAACTTAAAAATATATTGTTTGAAAAATTTCTCATAAAGGATTGTATATTTGAGGACAGCAGTGAAAAGCCAAGCAAAGTATTTTCAGGAATTTACGAAGGAAGAACTAAATTTTTACATAGAACGGTTAGAAGTGGTCAAATAGTAAATTATTCGGGAAATATAGTTGTAATTGGAGATGTAAATGCAGGTTCTGAAATATATGCAGGGGGTAACATAATAGTTTTTGGATCACTTCATGGATATGCCCATGCTGGATTTGGGGGAAATTCAAAAGCTATAGTTGCTTCAATTTGTTTGCAGCCGGAAATGCTTCAAATTGCAGACATAGTTACCAGGTCACCAGAGGATAATATTAAACCCCAGTATCCAGAAGTAGCTAAGGTTAGGGAAAATATAATAATAGTAGAACCCTATTTGCCAAATAAGTTTATTTGATATCTCATAGTTAGTAAGAACTTCAGCTTTATTTTATCTGATGGCTGCCTAGTGTAATACTCCTACTAAGCAAAATTTATTAATGCTGAAGTCCTTTGTTAGTAATTTTAAAGATATATAATTGGTATAAATTGTACTGAATAATATTCTGGATTATTCTTGTTATGTCTAGTATAATATTCTATAGATGGTTTTATTGCTTAGATGATTATCGTTAATTGTATACGTTCATATATTAAGAGAGATTTATTTAATAAATTTATTTGATGGAGGTAGTATAGATGGGAGAAGCAATTGTAGTAACATCAGGCAAAGGGGGAGTTGGGAAAACTACTACTACGGCAAATATAGGTACTGCATTAGCTGCTTTGGATAAAAGTGTAGTAGTAGTGGATGGAGATACAGGACTTAGAAATTTAGATGTTCTTATGGGACTTGAAAATAGAATTGTATTTACTATACTTGATGTAGTAGAAGACAAGTGTAGGTTAAAACAAGCTCTTATAAAGGATAAAAGATTACCAAACTTGTATCTTTTGCCTACAGCACAAACAAGAGATAAAGATGATATAAGTACCCAAGATATGCTGAATTTAATTGAAGAATTGAAAAATGAATACGACTATGTAATTATAGATTGTCCTGCAGGAATTGAGCATGGATTTGAAAATGCAATAGTAGGAGCAGATAGAGCATTAGTTGTAGTAAATCCTGAAGTTACTTCAGTTAGGGATTCTGATAGAGTCATTGGGAAGTTAGATGCTAAGGGAATTGAAAAACATCAACTTATAGTAAACAGAATTAATTATGAAATGACTAAAAGTGGAGATATGCTGGATGTAAGTGATATATTAGACAGTTTGGCTATAGAACTTATAGGAGTAGTGCCGGATGACAGAAATATAACTATTTCTACAAATAAGGGAGAACCTATAGTATTAACTAGTAGTTCATTATCAGGACAAGCATTTAGAAATATAGCTAAGAGAATAACAGGAGAAAAAGTGCCTCTTATGGATCTGAATACTAGCCATGAAGGATTTTTTTCATCAATAAAGAAAATATTTGGTATTAAATAAGGGGGTAGTAGGGGAATGGACTTGTTTAAGATGTTCTCTAAGCAATCTTCCAAAGATGTAGCTAAAGAAAGATTGAGATTAATACTGATACACGACAGATGTGATATGTCAAAGGAAGTATTAGACAATATAAAGGACGATATACTTAAAGTACTTTCAAAATATATGGAGATAGATCGTTCTGAAATAGATGTAAAAATGACAAATTCAGAGGAATTAACGGGAAATTCAGCAGCACTTGTGGCCAGTATACCTATAAAAAAAGTTAAGTATAATAAGTAGGCTATGTATAAATTATGCATAGCTTTTTTATATTCCTGTGTTATAATCATTATAGTTGCATTGGAGGGATGTATAAAATGCTTGAAAAATTTGTCATAAACAGAAAGCTTTTAAGGGAATTTGATTTTCCTATATTAATTACTGCTATAATTATATGTATCTTTGGAAGTTTAAATATTTATAGTGCTTCTCATATGAGTGATGGAACTCATTTTTTAAAATCACAGCTTATGTATATGGCTATAGGGCTTGTACTAACTTATTTTATACTTCTAGTAGATTATTCTGTGATAAAAGGTTATGTTGGTATAATATATTGGTTCTGTGTGTTTTTACTTATAATAAATTGTATACCGGCATTTCAGTCTACAGTTAATGGAGCTTCATCATGGATTAAGCTTGGTCCTGTTAGCATGCAGCCTTCTGAATTTGCAAAAATAGGTATTATATTAATGATTGCAAAAAAGCTGGAGGATATGGAAGGAGACATAAATAACGTAAAAAATTTTATGAAGCTTATGATTTATCCACTTATTCCTATGGCTCTAATTGTAAAACAACCTGACATGGGAATGACAATGGTGTGTTTTTTTGCAGTCCTTGGAATAGTCTTTGTTGCAAAATTGGATTTAAGAGTACTAATAGGAGGACTTTTAGCATTAACTGTTTTAATAGTGATAGCTTTGAATACACCTCTTATAGAAGAATATCAAAAAATGAGGATTATATCTTTATTTAGTCCTGAAAAATATCAAATGTCTTATTCTCTTCAAGTTACCCAATCACAAATAGGGATTGGGTCAGGTGGAATTTGGGGAAAAGGATTCTTAAAGGGAACCCAGATATCAGGAGGATATGTACCGGAAGCACATACAGATTTTATATTTTCTGTAGTTGGAGAAGAATGGGGACTTATTGGTGCTTTAGCTTTGATACTGTTTTATGTTATTCTGCTTTATAGATTCATAAAAATATCAAGGGAAGCTAAAGATATTTTTGGGTCTATAGTATGTGTAGGAATAGCATCGATGATGTTATTTTCAATTTTTCAAAATGTAGGTATGACTATAGGATTACTTCCTATAACAGGTATAACATTGCCTTTTATGAGTTATGGTGGAAGTTCGCTGCTTGCAGCATTTATAGAAATAGCTTTAATTTTAAATATAGGTATGAGAAGGAAAAAAATTAACTTTTAGGGGGAATTTTGTATGAGAATTGCTTTTATAGCACATGATAAAAAGAAAGATGATATGGTGGATTTTGTAAAAAGATATAAAGATGTTTTTGAAGGTCATGAAATTTTTGCTACAGGAACTACAGGAAAACTAATAAATGAGATGACAGGTTTAAAAGTTAATAGATTTCTTTCAGGACCTTTAGGTGGGGACCAGGAAATAGGAAGTAAAGTGGCACAGGGAGAAATGGATATAGTTATTTTTTTAAGAGATCCTTTAACTTCACAGCCTCACGAACCAGATATCGCTGCATTACTTAGAATCTGTGATGTTCACTGTGTACCTCTAGCTACTAATTTAGGTTCTGCAGAAGTTTTTGTAAAAGCACTAAAGTCACACAATTAGTAGACAAGCTATATTTTTTTAGTTAATAGTTAAGAATGAAGAATTAATAGTTAATGTGGATTCTTTTACGTTACATTTAAAACATAGGCTATTGGAGCTTTGCTTCAATAGCCTATGTTTTAGATTTTTTGAAGTGTTAACGGAAAAAAATCATCCATAACTATTAATTCTTAACTATTAATTTTTAATTATTGAAAGTATGCTTAAGTAATAAATAGGGTGCCCCTTAAATATATATAATTATGTGTATCATTTTAAATGGGGGAATCTATATTGGGAAATTATGATTCGGAATACCAAAATTATTATAATTCTTTAAAAGGAAGAGCCAATTATTCACCGCATCATGATAGAATGAGAAGTAGTGGAGGTTTCTTTTTCCAAAATAGTAATTATTTGGTCAAGAGAATTATAAGGGATCTAATAGGAGTTTTAGTGTTATTTGCATTTGTTATAGTTTGCAAAATTATGCAGACTCCACAGACTAAAAGTGTATATAGTTATTCTAAGGAAATTGTGGATGAAAATTATGATTATAGTAAGATAGAAACTCAACTCAAAAATTTAAATATGAATGATATTAAAAACGGGGCTGAAAATGTAATGAATCGAATTAGAGTAAATGAAGAAGAATAAATTTTAAGAGGTATTTTTGTGATTAAAATAAGTAAATATTTTATACCATATGTGATATTTCTGATTTTCGTAGGGTATAAAGGGAAACTTATTTATACTTTTATTATAGTTTTTTTCCATGAAATGGTTCATTATTTAGTTGCTAGATATTACAAGTTTTCTGGATTTGACATAGAATTTATAGCAATAGGAACAGTTATAAAACTTAAGGATCTAGATGAAGCATATCCAAGAGAGGATTTAATAATTTCAATTTCTGGTCCTGCAGCTAATTTAATTTTTAGTGCAGTTTTTTATTTTGCATATAAGAATTTTTGTTCAAGCCTTTGCTATATGCTTTTCTCTATAAATCTAGTTATAGGATTATTTAATCTAATACCGGCTTTTCCTTTGGATGGGGGAAGGATATTGAGAAGTGTCCTAAGCTTAAAAATGACTTATAAAAAAGCAAATAGAGTTATGATAATAACAAGTATATTTATTGGAATAGCACTTATGTTTATGTACATTCTCTTATTTTTAAATGGATATAGCAACTTTAGTATAGGAATAATAGGAATATTTATAGTTACTACTTCTTTAAGGGAAAATGAAAGGATATCATATATAATCATGGGGGATATAATTAAAAAAAGATATAAGTTTATAAAGAGAGGTTATATTGAAAATAGAACTTTATCAATACACTATAGACAGG
Source organism: Clostridium sp. AWRP (assembly GCF_004006395.2). Lineage (NCBI taxonomy): Bacteria > Bacillati > Bacillota > Clostridia > Eubacteriales > Clostridiaceae > Clostridium > Clostridium sp. AWRP. The sequence continues at coordinate 775,753 of NZ_CP029758.2, forward strand.
ATTTGCTTACAGCTATGGGGCTATTTGATAAGAATAAGTATAATATATTTATGGTCTTAGATGATGAGATGAATTTAATGGATACAATATATGAAGAAGAGATCATAGAAGGGTTGAAGTTATATGGAAATATAACTTTAGAAAAATTTATTGAAATATTAAATGATAAATAATACTTTTTAACCTAAGGAAGGATCAAGATTGTATAGATTTTGTCTTTGCCTTAGGTTTATATATTTTAAATTATTTTTGGTTATGCTAAAATATAGGAATGATACCTAAGAGGAGGATTTTTAATGAATAGAATTTCTGATGATATATTATTTAAAGTGGAAAAACCTGCCCGATATATTGGAGGGGAGATGAATTCCTATGTAAAAAATAAGGATGAAGTAGATATTAGATATGCATTTTGCTTTCCAGATGTATATGAAGTTGGAATGTCATACCTTGGTATGAAAATACTTTACTACATACTAAATGAAAGAAAAGATACCTATTGTGAAAGAGTATTTGCACCCTGGCCTGATATGGAAGAGCTTATGAGAAAAAATAATATATCACTTTATGGACTTGAGAGCAAAGATCCTATAAAGAATTTTGATTTTATAGGGTTTACTCTTCAATATGAAATGAGTTATACCAATATTTTAAATATGTTAAATTTAGCTGGACTTTCTGTTAGGGCTTCTGATAGAGGAGAAGAAGATCCTATAATTATGTGTGGAGGACCTTGCGCTTATAATCCTGAACCTCTCTTTGATATAGCAGATATGTTTGCTTTAGGTGAATCTGAGGAACAGATGAACGAGATTATGGATCTTTACAAAGAGTATAAAGGAAGAAAAAAGGAGTTTTTGAGGGCGGTATGCCATATAGAAGGTATATATGTGCCTTCTCTTTATGATGTAAACTATAATGAAGATGGAACTATAAGGGAGTTTAAACCGCTTTATGATGATGTACCACCTAAGATTACTAAAAGGATAATTAAAAATTTTAATGATGTGGAATATCCAGATAAAATTATAGTGCCTTATACGGATATAGTACATGACAGGATAACTCTTGAGACTTTTAGAGGATGTACCAGAGGCTGCAGGTTTTGTCAGGCAGGTATGATATACAGGCCTGTAAGGGAGAAAAAAACATCCAAACTTTTGGAAACAGCAGATAAACTTATAAAAAGTACAGGATATTCAGAGGTATCTCTTACTTCTTTGAGTATATGTGATTATTCAGATTTAAAAAATTTAGTCGTTAATTTCATAAATGAACATGAAAAAGACAAAGTAGGGTTATCCTTACCTTCACTTAGAATAGATTCTTTTTCTGTAGGACTTATAAATGAAATACAAAAGGTTAGGAAAACTGGACTTACTTTTGCACCAGAGGCAGGAAGTCAGAGGATGAGAGATGTAATAAATAAGGGCGTTACAGAGAAAAATTTGATGGATTCTGTAAGTAGTGCTTTTGAGTCTGGATGGTCTACCATAAAGTTGTATTTTATGATAGGGCTTCCCTACGAAACTATGGAAGATGTAAAGGAAATTGCGCATTTATCCCAAAAAGTAGTGGATGAATATTTTAAAGTACCTAAGGATAAAAGAAAAAAAGGATTAAAAGTGACAGTCAGTACTTCAATATTTGTACCAAAACCTTTTACGCCATTTCAGTGGACGGCTCAAATAAAAATGGAAGATGTTAAAGAAGAGATTAGAGAATTGAGATCCTCTATAAGCAGTAGACATATAGTATATAATTGGCATGAAAGTCCCTTAAGTTATTTGGAAGCTGTATTTGCAAGGGGAGATAGAAGGCTCTGTGAAGTACTTATTAAAGCTTACGAAAAGGGAGCTAAGTTCGATAGTTGGTCAGAGTATTTCAATTTTGATTTATGGGAAGAAGCTTTTAAAGAATGTAATGTGGATGGCGATTTTTATGCTTATAGAAATAGAAGTTATGAAGAGATACTACCCTGGGATTTCATAGATATAGGAGTAAATAAGAAATTCTTAATAGAGGAAAATGAAAAAGCTAAAAGGGCTGAAGTAACTCCGGATTGTAGATTGGGATGTAAAAATTGTGGAGTTAATGTTAATTTAGGAGGTAAATGCTTTGAGGGCACAGTATTTAATAAAGTTCAGTAAAAAAAATAGTATAAGATTCATAGGACACCTTGATTTATTGAGAACCATACAGAGGATGATAAAGAGATCAGAGCTTCCTATAGAATATTCTAAGGGATTTAATCCACACATAAATATGTCTATAGCACAGCCTCTAGCTGTAGGAGTTTATTCCTGCGGAGAATATATGGACTTATATTTTGAAGAAGAAGTTTTAGAAGATCATATTAAAGAAAAATTAAATGAAAGTGCACCTAGTGGAATAGAAGTGTTAAGGGTAGATAGGGTAAAAAATGTAGAAAATAAAAAAGTATTTAAATCCATGGCGGAAATAAATGCCGCTAAGTACATAATTAACATAAAATATAAAGACATAAGTAAACTTAAAGAAAACATGGAAAACTTAATGAAATCTACAACTTGGGATACAATAAAGAAGACTAAAAAGGGAGAGAAGGAAATAGATATAAAAAAATTAATAAAGGAATTGAATTATGATGTTTTTGAAAATAAACTTAGGCTAGAAACTGTGATAAGCTGTGGAAGTGTAGAAAATTTATCTCCAGAACTTTTATCAAGTTTTATACAAGATAATACTGAAAATGCTGACAAAGATTGTTTTATTGATATAATGAGAGAAGAAGTGTATGGTAAAAGACAAAATAAGTTACTCCCATTATATGAGTATGTATCATACTTATATTAACCTGAAGGAGAGGTGAACTATGGTTTGGAAGAAGTATTTGTTGAAAGAAGTGCGGAAGGTTTTTTGAGAATTGCTATAAAGGATAATGGTATTCTAAAAGAATGCCACATTCAGGAAGAAAAGGGCAATGCTTATCCGGGAGAAGTGTACATAGGTGTAGTTAAAAATGTAGTACCGGCTATAAAATGTGCTTTTATAGATATAAACTGCAGGAGAAATGCCTATATGTATATGGATAGCAAATTTAGAAATCTCAACTTAAAAAAAGGTGAAAAAATTTTGGTACAGGTGACAAAGGAGGATTACGGAAGAAAAGGAGCCAAAGTTATCAAAATTATAAGCTTGCCAGGCAAATATTGTGTTTTAAGTAATTTTAGTAAAGGCATGAGGTTTTCACAAAAAATACAGGATGAATCCTTTAAGAAACTTATACTGGAGAAAATAAAAATACCATTAGGTATTGGGGTAATGATAAGAACCGATGCCCAGAATGCTCCAGCAGAATTTATAAACAAAGAGATCCATAAATTGAATGATATATATAACAAAGTAAAAAATAAAGCTCAGTATGCTCTAAAGCCTGAACTCATGTTTGATAGTGGGGGTGCGCTGGGTGAAGTACTTAGAGATAGATTGTGGGATAGTAATTTAAAGATATATGTAAACAATGATGTGGATTACAAATATATAGAGGATTTCCTAAAGGGTGTATACAATGTAAATGCACACCTAGAACTGTATACGGGTGAAAAAACTCTTCTGTCTCATTATAATATGGAACATGAAATATTAAATTTACGAAATAATAGAATAGAATTAAATTGTGGTGGATATATAGTTATAAATAAAACAGAAGCTATGTTTGTAATAGATGTTAATTCGGGTAAAAACATAAGAAATAATAAAATGGATAAAACAGTATTTATAACTAATTTGCAAGCGGCAGAAGAAATTGCAAGGCAAATAGTGCTTAAAAATTTGAGCGGAATAATATTAATAGATTTTATAGATATGGAGGATGAGGTAGACAAGAAAAATGTTATGGACAAACTTAAAGCTGGCTTTTTAAATAGCAAAAGTAAGGTTGTTATATACCCTTTTACAGAGTTGAATCTAGTGCAGATAGCTAGAAAAAGACAGGGAAAACCAATATATGATTATATAGAGGAAGATTGCAGGTACTGTGATGGAACAGGAAAAAAAATAAAACTATCTTATATGATGGTTCTCATAAGAAATGAAATTTCAAATATAAGTTGTGACAGGGATGTAAAAGATTTTCACATACAGATAGATGTATCTTATGAAAAGGATATTAAAAATAATATGGATAGGTTCATAAAAGGTATAGGTGCTGGGGACAAGAGAATATATATTACTTACGAAAAGAAAGTATCTTATAAGATAGAACCTCTTGAGTTTATGAGCCAGATAGATCATCTGAAAGAGTTTAAAGTAAATTGAAAAAACTTTACAAACAATAACATATGTGTTAAAATGGCATTTGTAGACCGCTCAAAAAAGGTTTTATAAATTATAGAAAGAATTTTCTATATACCTTTTAGGCGAGACTGGATTGAGGAGGTGTTTTAAATGTATGCAGTTGTAGCTACTGGTGGAAAACAGTATAAGGTTTCAGAAGGAGACGTTATATATGTTGAAAAATTAGATGCTGAAGTTGATTCAACAGTTGAACTTGACAAGGTTTTAGTAGTAGGTAAAGATGACGCAGGTGTAGTTATTGGAAAACCTGTAGTTGAAGGAGCTAAAGTAAGTGCTAAAGTATTGGCACAGGGAAAAGCTAAAAAAGTTATAGTCTTCAAGTATAAGGCTAAAAAGGATTACAGAAAGAAGCAGGGACATAGACAGCCTTACACTAAATTACAAATTGAAAAAATTGATGCGTAATTATGATTGAAGCATTTTTTAAAAGAGAATCCTGTAATTTGGTTTCAGTTGTACTTAAAGGCCATGCAGAGTCAGTTAACCAGGGTTATGACATGGTGTGTAGTGCTGTTTCTGCCATATCTCAAACTACTGTAATAGGAATAACAGAAGTGTTAAAGCTTAAATTAAAGTACTCTATAAAGGATGGATTTTTAAGCTTTTCTTTAAAAGATATGAAAGAGGATGACATTTTAAAATGTCAGGTACTTGTGGAAACTATGTTACTTGGTTTGAAAAGTATTGAATTTAATTTTGGTGAATATATAAATGTAAAGGTAGAGGAGGTGTAATTTTATGTTAATTATGAATCTTCAACTATTTGCCCATAAAAAAGGAGTAGGTAGTTCAAGGAATGGTAGAGATAGTGAATCCAAAAGATTAGGTACTAAATCTGCTGATGGACAGTTTGTTTTAGCTGGAAACATATTGGTTAGACAGCGAGGAACAAAAATTCATCCTGGAACTAACGTTGGAAGAGGATCTGACGATACTTTATTTGCAAAGATAGATGGTGTAGTTAGATACGAAAGAGTAGGAAAGACTAAAAAGAAGGCCAGCGTATATCCTTTAAAGTTAGAAGAATTAGCAGCTGAATAGTATTATTAAGGCACCCTAATGAGGGTGCTTTTTTAAAATTCCTTATTTTAAGAAAAAAGTTGTATACTGTGGTTAGAGTGAATTACTTACTTATCTGTGGGAATAATAGAATTTAGAATAAAGTGATTTTTTAATTTAATATAATTAATTTTTGAAAGGAAGTGAGCGGCATGTTTGTAGATACAGCTAAAATATTTGTAACCTCAGGAGATGGTGGAGATGGATCCATTTCTTTTAGAAGAGAAAAGTATGTGGCCTTTGGAGGACCAGATGGTGGAGATGGCGGAAAAGGCGGAGATGTTATACTTGCAGCAGATACAGAAAGCACTACACTTTTGGATTTTGCATATAGGAAAAAGTATCGTGCAGAAAAAGGTGAAAATGGCTCAGGATCTAAATGTTTTGGAAGAAATGGAAAAGATCTTTACATAAAAGTACCTATGGGAACAGTTGTAAGGGATGTGAAAACGAATAAAATAATGGCAGATCTTGCGCATCCTGAAGACAAATGCATAGTTGCAAGAGGTGGAAGAGGCGGAAGAGGAAATGTAAGATTTACAACTCCTGTAAGGCAGGCACCAGATTTTGCTGAGCCAGGAATGCCAGGAGAAGAAAGATATATATCCTTGGAACTTAAGTTATTGGCGGATGTAGGACTTTTAGGATTTCCAAATGTAGGAAAATCAACTCTTTTGTCTATAGTGACTAAGGCTACACCTAAAATTGCAAATTACCATTTTACAACATTATCTCCTAATCTGGGAGTAACTAATATTTCGGGAATAAAAAGCTTTGTAATAGCAGATATACCGGGTATAATAGAAGGTGCAGCAGAAGGAGTAGGCCTTGGAATTGAATTTTTAAGACATATCCAAAGGACAAGACTTTTAATACATGTAGTAGATATATCAGGAATTGAAGGAAGAGATGCTTTTGATGATTTTACAAAAATAAATAAGGAATTGAAAAAGTATGATGTTAAACTTTGGGATAAGCCTCAGATAATTGCTGCAAACAAATCAGATATGCTATATGACAATGAACTATTTGAAAACTTCAGAAAAAAAGTTGGCAAGTTAGGATATGACAAGGTATTTAAAATATCTGCAGCTACAGGACAGGGTGTTAAAGAACTTATGAAGGAAGCTGCTAGGATACTAAGTACTATACCTGTAGAAAATATTGAAATAAATGAAGAAGATAAATTTGTACCTGAAGAAAAGAAATTTACTTATAACATAAGAAAAGAAGAAAATACTTTTATAGTGGAAGGAAGTTTTGTTGATAGGTTACTTGGAAGTGTCAATGTAAATGATCCTGACGAATTACGATATTTTTATAAAGTACTTAAAAACAAAGGAGTTATGCAGGAATTAATGGATATGGGAATTAAAGATGGGGATGTAGTTAAGCTGAATGATTTTGAATTTGATTATGTAATGTAATAAAAAAATAAATGGAGAGAAAATAGATGGTTAAAAAGGCTATTTTTGGGGGAACATTTGATCCAATACACAATGGACATATACATATAGCTTATGAAACTTTATATAGATTGGGAGTAGATAATATTGTATTTATACCGACAGGTAATCCTCCCCATAAAGCGAACAAAGATGTAACAAGTGCTTTTTTGAGATACGAGATGGTAAAGGCAGCTGTAGGTACGGAAAGTAAATTCTCTGTAAGTAAATATGAAATAAATAAACCTAATTTGAGCTATACGTATAATACCTTAAAACATTTTAATAAGGCTGAAAGGAAAACCAAATGGTATTTTCTAACGGGAGTAGATTGTCTAATGGACATTGAAAATTGGAACAGGGTAGAGGATATATTTAAGTTGTGTCAATTTATAGTATTTAATAGGCCGGGGTTTCCAGATTTTACTGCACAAAACATAAAAGAACAGAAAGAAAAAATAGAAAAAAAGTATTCTACTAAAATTATATATTTAGATGCTCCGCTATTTGATATTTCTTCTACAGATATACGAAAAAATATTAGGATGGGCAGAAATGTGAGTTATCTTCTTCCCGAGAGTGTTTATGACATTATTAAACAACATAATCTTTATAAACAGAGTCCTTGACGTCAGATGGAGTTTTGACTCCACCTGATGCTTATTAACAGGCTTCTTAGTGCTTCAGCACTTAGAAGGCGTTATCCTTTAGGGGGAATCGTTATCCAGGAACGTAGCTGCTCTTTATTACCACTTGGAGAAACGGGAATATTAGAGCAGGTAGTCATCGGATAAATGAAATTAAATAATTTTTTGGAGTGATAAGGGATGTGGAGTGAAGAACAGATCAAAGAATATTTAAATGAGAAGCTGAAGAAAAACAGATATGAGCATAGTTTGAGTGTACAGGATACGGCGATAAAGTTAGCTGAATTTTATCATGTGGATGTTAAAAAGGCAAGTACAGCAGGGCTTGTTCATGATTGTGCCAAGCACATGTCAAATGATGAAATTTTGTCTATGGCACATGAGAATCAGATTCCTATAGATGAAGTAAGTGCATTAAATCCTCAACTTCTCCATGGAAACATTGCTGCAGTGATAGCAAAAAATGTTATGGGGATTTATGATGAGGAAATATTGAGTGCAGTAGCTTGTCATACTACAGGTAAAAAAGATATGAATCTTTTAGAAAAGATAGTGTATATTGCAGATTACATAGAGCCTTTAAGAAATTTCCCGGGAGTAGAAATACTTAGAGAAGAGGCGTTTACAAATTTAGATACTGCACTTTTAGATGCCTTTAATAATACTATAAAAGTTGTAATTGATAGGGGACAACTCTTGCATGTAAATACAATTAGCGGCAGAAATTATTTGGTTTTTAAAAAAGCTAATAAATAGATTCTAATTGTATGCAAGTAAATACGCTATAATTAGTATATTATAAATTTTAAGCTTATTTTAGGAGGTTTTTTATAATGGAAAAAGAAATAATAAGCACAAAAAAAGCGCCAGGGGCTGTAGGACCTTATTCTCAGGCTGTTAAGGTTGGAAACTTTTTATTTACATCAGGCCAAATTCCACTGGATCCATCTACAGGAGAATTAGTCTCAAGTGATATTAAAAAGGCAACAGAGAGGTCACTTGAAAACATAAAAGCTTTACTAGAAGAAGCAGGAACATGTTTTGATAAAGTTATTAAGACTACTGTATATGTAAAAAATATGTCAGATTTTGCAGCTGTAAATGAAGTATATGCAAAATATTTTAAAAAGGATATGCCTGCAAGATCTTGTGTAGAAGTAAAGCTTCCAAAAGATGCATTGGTTGAAGTAGAAGTAATAGCATTAGTTGATTAATTGTAGAGTTTCTAAACGAAAAATAAACTTATACTCCGAATATTTTTACAATCACAAGTACGATTAAATGTTTTGATAAGTCTAAGCAGAAAATTTGCAAAAACATAAGGGCTTTTAAAAACTCGTACCTCAGACAATTTAAAAGCCCTAAGTTTTTTGTAAATTTTCCACTAAGACTTATATACAAAATATTTAAATGTACTTGTTTATTGTAAAATATTTCTACGTATAAGTTTATTTTTTAGTTAGAAACTCCTAACACTTCAGAAAACCTAAAGAAGATTATATAAAATCGTACCTCAGACATATATAATCTCTTAGGATTTTCTAAAATACCAAGCTAAGACTTATTTAAAAAGTTTTTAAAGGTGATTTCAATTTTGTCAGTATATTTTATGTATAAGTTCAAATTTCAATTAGAATCACTATATAAGGTTTATAATTTGAAGCTTATTAAAGTTTTGCGTGAGTAGCACTATATTTTAGATTTTCTGCAGTTTTAACGGAAGAAAATCATCCATAACTATTAATTCTTAACTATTAATTCTTAATTGTATTTAGCAGCTTGCTGTGGAAAGGAAAAGTTGTATGAAAGAAAATAAGATAGTATTTACAGTAGATGAAAAAGATGAAGGCTTGAAATTGAGATACTACCTGCAAAGAGTTCAGAGACTTTCAGGCAGACTTATAAAAGGGGCGGCCTTGAGTGGAAGGATAGAGATAAACAATAAAAGGGTAAAATTAAACCATATAGTAAAGTCAGGGGAAAGTATATCTTTAAACCTTGTAAAAGAGGAGTCTCAAAATGTAGAGCCTGAGAAAATGGATATAGAAGTAGCATACGAAGATGATGATCTGATAGTTGTAAATAAAAGACCGGGTATAGTGGTGCATCCTACAAGAAGTTATCCTTCAGGTACTTTGGCTAATGGACTTATGTATTATTTTAAAGAGAAGGGAGAAGACTGTATAGTCAGATTAGTAAGTAGATTGGATATGGATACTTCAGGTCTTATAATAGTTGGAAAAAATCAATTTGCTCATATGGCTCTGGCAAGAGACATGAAAAGTGAAGAATTTGAAAAGAGTTACATTGCCGTCATTCATGGAAAGATGGAAGAAAATGAAGGAACTATAGATTTGCCAATATATAGACAAGAAGGAGAAGACATAAGAAGAATTATAGATGAAAGAGGACAGAAAAGCATTACTCACTATAAGGTAATGAAGAATTTTAAGAATGATCAGTTATTAAAGCTTACGTTAGAAACGGGAAGAACCCACCAAATAAGGGTACATTTAAGTTATTTAGGTCATCCTCTTTATGGAGATACATTGTATGGAAAAGAGGACGACAGTATGTATATAAATAGGCAGGCACTTCATGCTTATAGGCTTAAATTTCCACACCCTAGAGGAAATAGGATATTGGAGCTAGAAACTGCTATCCCAGAAGATATTCTAAAATTAATAGAAAAAATAAGCTGAAACTCTATGTATTTTAAGTTTCAGCTTATTTTAATATAATTATTTATTAGAGAATACACGTCTTTTCAACACAAATACAACAGCTAAAATTATAATGATAGGTGGTACAGCGAGTAAATACTTATTTTTCATAATAATTTTTTGCATATTGTTAGAATTTAATACTTGTTTTTCACCATGAGTTATGCTGCTTGCAAGCTTTAATTTTCCTATTTCTCTTCCTTCAAAGGATATAGAAGCCTCATCAACTATATTTCCCTTTTTAAAGAATCTAAACATTAAGTTTTTATCCTTTAGGGTTACCTGTGGTACATTTGTATCATCTTTAGCTTTAATATAGTAAAAATCATAAGCGGCAATCAGTGGAACAGAAAGTCCATCTTTATTATAAGTTGTGACTAAAGCTCCTTTTTGGTACAATTTAGTAAAGGTAAAATTGTTAAATCCAAAATTAAATAGAGATACTGCGTCAGGAAAAAAAGTTTTATTTTTATCGTGAATTAGTGCCACTATAAGCTGTTGTCCATTTCTTGTAGCTGTAGATACATAGGAGTGAAATGATTGTATAGTATATCCTGTTTTACCTCCCAAGCATCCACTGTAATAATAGGTGGATTGTTTTTGTATTAATTTATTTTCATTCCATACTTCCCTTGGTTGTGGGGATTTGTTAGTAGCTGGAATAGTATAAGATATAGTAGTAGCTATCTTAGAATATTCAGGATGCTTAGATAGTGCTCTCATCATTAGAGCTAAATCTCTTGCTGAGGTTTTATGGTTTTCATTAAATAATCCAGTAGGATTTACAAAATTGGTATTTTTAGCTCCAAGTTCCTTAGCTCTTTTATTCATCTTAACTGCAAACTTATCCATAGTACCGCCTATATGTTCTGCTAGTGCCTCTGCACAATCGTTGTCTGAAGCTAGCAGCAAACCATATAACAAATCCTTTACAGTTAATTGCTCACCTTCACAAAGTCCAACTCTAGTTCCATCTACATTTGGTGGATTTTTACCGATTATAACTTTATCATTTAAATTTGTATTTTCAAGTGTTAAAAGTGCAGTCATTATTTTGGTAGTGGATGCTGGTGGATATGCAGTATCCGGGTTTTTAGAATACAAAAGCTGGCCAGTGGCTGCATCCAAAATTACAGCGCCATCAGCTGAAACAGGAGGAGGCATTTCTTTAGCATGAACTACTCCATAGGGATTATTAGAGCAAATAAGCAAAAACAGTAGTGCAAATGTGACTATTCTTTTCATTTTTTCCTCCTTTAGGACAATTCCTAAATATTATATCAAAAAAATAATATATATGCGACATAATTTTTTTAAATTGTCAATAATTTAAATTATAAACATAAATATATTTCATTGCAAATCACAATTATATAAAAGGGGAATAGTAATGAGAGATAAGAAAAAAATTGTAGGTTCAATTGTTATTTTGATTGTATTTGCCTTGTTCCTAATTATAGGGTACGTAAACTCAAGGCCATCCAGTAATGCTGCAGCGAAAAGTGAAGAAGTATTTAAAGATCAGGATAATGTCGGAGAAGTATCTAAAAGTAAATCAGATAAAGGCATAACTGTATATGTAAATGGGGAAGTTAAAAATCCTGGAGTGTATAAATTAAAAAATGATAGTAGAATACAGGATATTGTGAAGGAGTCAGGTGGATTTACAGCTGCAGCAGATACAAGTAAACTAAATTTAGCTAAGAAGTTAAAGGATGAAGATTATATATATGTGGACAAAAAAGGAGAGAATGGAGCAAATAAGGCTGAATCCGGGGGAAAAGGAGGTAGTAGTGGAGGAGTAGAACAAGATGGAAAGGTAAATATAAACAAAGCTTCCAAAGAGGAATTAAAAACAATACCTGGAGTTGGAGATGTTACTGCTCAAAAGATAATAGACTATAGAGAAAAAAATGGAGATTTTTCTTCTATTGAGGATTTAAAAAAGGTAGGAAGAATAGGTGATAAAACCATTGAAAAGATAAAGGATAAGATAGAGGTAAGGTAGATATAGATAGATGAAGTTTGTTATAAAATGGTGTACAATATTGTAGAGAATGAATTTCTATTGGAGGTGTTATTTTGAAGCATAAGAGACTAACAGAACTTAGTCGAACTTCTGGGTGAGCAGCTAAAATAGGACCGGAGGTCCTTTCTAAAATACTGGGTAAGTTACCTCGAATGGAAAATGAAAATTTAATGGTTGGAATAGAGACTTCGGATGATGCTGCGGTTTATAAATTAGATAATGAGACAGCAGTAATACAAACACTTGATTTTTTTACACCAATAGTGGATGATCCTTATACTTTTGGTCAAATAGCTGCAGCAAATTCTCTAAGTGATATATATGCCATGGGAGGAAAGCCTAAAGTAGCACTTAATATAGTTTGTTTTCCTTCCTGTCTTCCTGAAGAGGTGTTAGGAGAAATACTAAGAGGAGGTGCTGATAAAGTTATTGAAGCAGGTGCAGTAGTAGTTGGAGGCCATACTGTAGAGGATAATGAGCCTAAATATGGGTTGTCAGTTATGGGACTCGTACATCCTGGTAACATACTTAAAAATTGTGGATCTGAAGTAGGGGATGTAATTATACTTACTAAGCCTTTAGGTATAGGAATAATTAATACTGCCATAAAAGGAGAAATGGCATCTAAAGAAGTTTATGATAAGGCAGTTAAAGTTATGTCTACTTTAAATAAGTATGCAGGAGAAATAGTAAGTAAATACTCTGTAAGTGCATGTACAGATGTAACTGGTTTTGGAATTATGGGGCACGGATATGAAATGGCTTCTGCATCTGGTGTTACATTAAAGCTTTATGCAAGTAGAATACCTTATATACAAGAGGCAAGAGAATATGCTGAAATGGGATTGGTACCGGCAGGTGCATATAGAAATAAAGACTATTTGAAAGGTAAATATTCAATAGAAAATGTACCTGAGTGGATGGAAGATATTTTATTTGATCCACAGACGTCTGGTGGACTTCTTATAACCTGCAGTAGGACAGAAGCTACTAAAATCATGGAGGAACTTTCAAAGCTTGAAGTCAAATCTTCTGTAATAGGTGAAGTCATACCTTTTCAGGGAAAGAAATATATAGAAGTAGAATAATGGTTTAAAGGGGTGAAAGTCAAGTTGTGGATAAAAAACAATTGTTAAGAAGAATTCCTAAAATGGATGAACTATTGAATGAAGAAATTGTAAAATTAGAGGCTGGTACTACAATGAAAGAAATTGTAATGGAATCTTTGAGAGAAGCTGTAGACAATTATAGAAATCTTATTTTAAAAGGTAAAATTGAAAACTTTACAAAAGAAGATATATTGAAAAGCTTTAGAATAATAATTGAACAAAAAAAGCAGCCCAACTTGAAAAATGTAATAAATGCTACGGGAGTTATCATACATACTAACTTAGGAAGATCCATTTTAAGTGATGGTGCTCTAAAAAATGTAATTGACGCAGCTCACAATTATAGTAATTTAGAATATGACCTGGAAAAAGGCACAAGAGGATCCAGGTATAGTCATGTAGAAGAGCTAATCAAAAGAATTACAGGAGCAGAGGCTTCTTTAGTTGTAAATAACAATGCAGCTGCAGTGGTCTTGGTTTTAAATACTCTTTGCAGTGGAAAGGAAGCTATAGTGTCCAGGGGACAACTAGTGGAAATAGGGGGCTCTTTTAGAATACCTGAAGTTATGGAATTTAGTGGAGTTAATCTTGTGGAAGTAGGAACAACTAATAAAACTCATCTGAAAGATTATGAAAATGCCCTTAGTGAAAATACGGGAGCATTTTTAAAGGTTCACACATCTAATTTTAAAATAATTGGTTTTTCAGAAGAGGTGTCTTTAGAAGAATTGGTGAAACTTTCATTAAAAAGCAGGATACCAGTAGTAGAGGATATAGGAAGCGGAACACTTGTAGACTTTTCTAAATATGGATTTGAGTATGAGCCTACAGTACAGAAAAGTATAGATAAAGGCGTTGATGTAGTTACTTTTAGTGGAGATAAAATGCTAGGAGGCCCTCAGGCGGGCATAATTGTAGGAAAGAAAAAATATATAGACAAGATGAAACAAAATCAGCTTACAAGGGCTCTTAGAATAGATAAAATGACTCTTGCAGCTCTTGAAGGCACATTAAAATATTATTTAGATGAAAGTGAAGCAATAAAAAATATACCAACACTGCATATGATACTTGCAGGTGAGGATGAGCAAAAACGTAGGGCTTTTATTTTGAAGGAGAAGCTGGAAAATAAGAATTTGAATTTCAAGTTTGCTGTAGAAGAAGATAATTCTATGGTAGGAGGGGGATCTATGCCGGGACAAAAAATACCTACTTATGTAATTAAAGCAGAAAGCAGCAGTGTATCACCAGAGCAGGTGGATAAAAAGTTTAGAAAAAGAAGAGTACCTATAATTGTACGGTTAGCACATAATCAAGTTATAATGGATTTAAGGACTATACTAGATAGGGATTTTGATGTTTTGGTAGATGCTTTTACAGAGTTGTAGTTTAAGGTATTTTCTTTCAAATGTCTAACTTGATACATTTCAGTTTGGAGGTAATTTTGCATGAAGCATGTTGTAATAGGAACAGCAGGACATATAGACCATGGCAAAACTGCACTTATAAGAGCCTTGACAGGAAGGGAAACTGATACTTTAAAAGAAGAGAAAGAAAGAGGAATATCCATAAACATTGGATTTACTTTCTTTGATTTGCCATCAGGGAAAAAAGCTGGAATTATAGATGTACCTGGTCACGAAAAATTTATAAAAAATATGTTAGCTGGGGTTAGTGGTATAGATTTGGTACTCATGGTAATTGCAGCAGATGAGGGAGTTATGCCTCAGACTAGAGAGCACTTTGAAATACTTCAACTTTTAAATGTAAGTAAAGGTATTATCGTCGTTACTAAAATAGATCTAGTAGATGAAGAGTGGTTGGATATGGTAATAGAGGATATAAAGAAAGAGTTTAAAGGAACTTTTTTAGAGAATGCTCCTATATGTAAAGTTTCTTCTAAAACTAAAATCGGTTTAGATTCTCTGGCAAAAGAAATAGATAGACTTACAAAAGATGTTTCCTGTAAAGATGTAAGAGGACATTTTAGGCTTCCAATAGACAGAGTTTTTTCTATAAGTGGATTTGGCACAGTTGTAACAGGTACTGTAATTAGTGGAAGTATTAGAGAAGGTGAACAAGTACAAATATATCCCTCCAAAGTATTATCTAAAGTGAGAGGTATACAAATAAATGATAAGCAGGTAAAAAAAGCTGAAGCAGGTGAAAGATGCGGAATAAATTTAGCAAATGTAAAAACTAGTAGTATAAATAGGGGAGATGTCATATCACTAGAAAATTTAATGGAACCATCTCTCATGATAGATTGTAAATTACATTATTTAAAGAGTGCACCAAAACCTCTGAAGAATAGACAAAGGGTAAGGATTTACCATGGTACCAGTGAAATCATATGTAGGGTAGTGATACTTGATAAGAAGGAAGTAAATCCAGGAGAAGATTCTTACGTTCAATTTAGATTGGAAAAGCAACTTACTTCTCAGAGAAAAGATAGATTTGTAATAAGAAGCTATTCTCCTATGAGTACAATAGGTGGAGGAATTATAATAGAACCTTCTGCTAAGAAAGCTAAAAGATTTAATGAGGAATATATAGAAGAGTTAAGAATAAAAGAAAAAGGGAATACACAAAATATACTAGAAGGTGTCATTAAAAATTTAAGCGATAATTATCCTAAAGAAGAGGATATATTAAAAGCTTTGGGTAAAAACGAAGTCAGTATAAAGGATCAGTTAAAAAAACTAGTAGATAGTGGAACAATAGTAATGCTAAATGGAGGAGAAAAAACTGTATATCTTCATAAAGATTTTTTGAATGAAAAAATTAATGTATTAGAGGATATATTAGAAAGGTTTCATGAAAATAATTCTTTAAAAATAGGAATATCAAAAGAGGAAATTAAAAATAAAGTATTTGGAAAAAAAATTAAGCAAAAAATATATGATTGCATAATGGAGCTTTTGGAAAAAGAAAATGTTATAAAGACTTATAAAAATTTTGTATACCTAATAGATTTTCAACCTAAATATAATGATATGCAGAATACTATTAGGAAAAATATACTGAGTGAATTTGAAAAGCAAAAGTTTATTCCACCAAAGTATTCAGATTTAGAGAGTATGTGCAAGGATAAAAAATCATTTAAAATGGTATTTGAATCTTTAGTCGATAGGGAAGATATAGTTAAAGTTTCTGAGAATTTCTGGCTTCTCTCTGAATACTATGAAAAAGCTAAAGATATTGTAATAAATTTTATAAAGGAGCATGGAAGCATATCAATTGCTGAATTTAGAGATGAGTTGCAAACGAGTAGAAAGTATGCCCTGGCACTTATGGAGCATTTTGATACTATAAAGTTTACCAAGAGAATGGAAGATAAAAGAATCCTTTATTAACCACATGGGAATTCGTTGACATTGGGTTTTGGTTTACTTATAATAGTACTTGGTGATTTGAAATGGGAGTAGATAGGTGCTGGTGTGCCTGCCAGTCTTCAAAACTGTGTTGTCGTGCTAATACCACGATGGGTGAGTTCGATTCTCACATATTCCCGCCAGTTGATATTACAAGCTTTAGAAGGATTTACAAAATTCTTTTAAGGCTTTTTTCTTTTGAGGAATTAAATATTTATTGGTGTCTTCCTCTAATGTGTACATTTTGTATAAATTATTCTTCAAAAAATGTACATTCTGCAAATAGAATTACAAATTTCCGTTTGTTATAATATAATCATATCAAAATAGTTGATAAATTATGACGATTTTTGCTAGTTCTTCTGTTATTTATACGATGGTAAAAGAGGAGGTTACATTTCCCTAATGTAAATGTTTAATTGGACTTTTTTCGGGGTAGGATGATAAACATATCATATCCAAAAATATTGTAAAAGCACCTAATCTGGTTTTCTGACTCTTGCTGCTTTATTTTTATTAACTATGTATATAATGGGTTATGTGGTTGTGATATCTATTGTAAGTAATTCATATCAGGTATTAAAAATGATAACTTAGTCAATGCTATTATCATCAGAGCCATCTATAATAGGTGTGATTTTTGCTTTATTGGTAGTGCTTTAGTAGATAGAATAAACAAAAAGACATTGATAATTATCGGCTTTGTCTTGTTGACGTTTACTTCTGTGTTTGGATGTGTAATTGTCAGTAGTATTAATTGATATAATTGTAACTTAAAGTAAATGTTTAAAGGGGTGTATATTTATGATAATAATTGGTGAAAAAATTAATGGAGCAATTCCTTCCACGGGTAAAGCCATTGCAGCAAAGGATGCAGAATTCATAAGAAATCTTGCAATAAAGCAAACAGAAGCAGGTGCAGATTTTATTGATGTTTGTGCTTCAGTAGATGATGACATTGAACTGGAAACAATGAAATGGCTTATAGACATTGTACAGGATGCAACCGATGTGCCAATCGCAGTTGACAGTCCTAATGCCCACACATGTGTAGAAGCCATGAAATACTGTAAGAAACCGGGTCTTTTCAATTCTGTGTCAATGGAAGGGGACAAGATTGACGTAGCATTCCCTGCAATTGCTGATACAAAATGGCAGTGTGTTGCGCTCTTGAACAGCGACAAAGGAATTCCAAAGACTGCTAAAGACCGTTTGGATGTATTTGCAGATTTAATGGCAAAAGCAAAAGAATATAATATAGATCCGTCTAGGATGCATATTGATCCCTTGATTGAAATGCTGTGTACATCAGAAGAAGGGATTACTATGGTAACCGAAGTTATGAAGAAAATCAAAGAATTGTATCCTACGATTCATGTTGTTGGAGCTGTTAGTAATATCTCCTTTAATATTCCAGCCAGAAAAATTGTCAATCAGGCATTTGCAGTATTGGCTATGAATGCAGGAATGGACAGCTTTATTCTTGATCCATTAAATCAGGATTTGGTAGGAATGTTGTTTGCAACAGAAGCACTATTAGGTGAGGACGAGTACTGTATGGAATATATTAGAGCATATAGAGAAGGAATATTTGGTAAAAAGAAATAATTATATAAAAGAAATAATTATATAAAATAATAGAGAGAAATAACTATATAAAACAATAGGGAGGAAAAGATAATGTCTAAAATTGAAGAAGTAAAAGTTAATTTAGAGGCAGGTAAAACTAAACTTATTAAAGGATTGGTGCAGGAAGCACTAGATGAGGGAAGCAAAGCAGAAGATATACTTCAAGCTATGATTGATTCAATGGGTGTTGTAGGTGATAAGTTCTCCACAGGAGAAATATTCGTACCTGAAATGCTAATAGCAGCAAAAGCAATGTCAAGAGGTGTAGAAGTGCTTAAACCCCATCTTGCAAGCGGGTCTTCAGCTTCCTTAGGCACATGTATTATTGGCACAGTAGCAGGAGATTTACATGATATTGGGAAAAATCTAGTTTCAATGATGATGGAAAGTACTGGATTTAAGATGGTAGATCTTGGCGTAGATGTACCTGCTGATAAATTTGTTGAAGCAGTTAAGGGAAATGAAAATGTAAAAATAGTAGCATGTTCAGCACTTCTTACTACAACAATGGCAGCTTTGAAGAAAACAGTTGAGACTTTAAAAGAAAGTGGATTAAAAGGATTCAAGATAATGGTTGGTGGTGCTCCTATAACAGCTGAATTTGCAGCTTCAATAGGCGCAGATGCATATACACCTGATGCAGGCAGTGCTGCAATTAAAGCTAAAGAATTGGCAATGGCATAAATAATATAAGGAGGTATTGATGTATGTTAACTAAAAGACAGAATTTACTCGAAACTATTAAAGGTGGAAATCCGGATCGTTTTGTTAATCAATATGAATTTTTGAATATTATCATGGAAGTGCCTTTGGGAGTTGAGTTCAATTACGGTAGTACTTGGAAAGATAATTGGGGGATAACATGGCAGTGGCCAGAAGGTCAGCTTGGTTCTTTCCCTGTTCATGATGCAGAACACATAGTTTTAAAAGATGCTACTGAATGGAAGGAATCCGTTAAATTTCCTACAATTCCGACTTCCGATGAAGCCTGGGCTCCGGCTATTGCTCATGCCAATTCTGTCGACCGTAACGAGGAATTTGTGGCACCTTTCTATGCCCCAGGTATCTTTGAAATGACACATCATCTTATGGGTATGGAAAATGCATTAATGAGTTTATATGAAGAACCTGAAGCTATGCATGAGTTAATTGATGCCCTTACTCAGTATGAGTTGGATTTTGCAAAAGTGATAGTTGAAAAAATTCATCCAGATTGCATTTTCCATCATGATGACTGGGGCAGCCAAAAAAACTCTTTTGTGGCTCCTAAAATGTTTGAAGAGTTCTTTCTTCCGGCTTATAAAAAAATCTATGGTTACTATAAAGCCAATGGTGTTGAATTGATTGTTCACCACAGCGATTCTTATGCTGCTAACCTGGTTCCATATATGATTGAAATGGGCATCGATATATGGCAAGGCGTTATGAACACTAATAACATTCCTGAACTAATTAAGCAATATGGTGGAAAAATATCCTTTATGGGAGGGCTCCACAGTGGTTTGATTGACTTTCCGGATTGGACACTTGAAAATTGTATCAAACATGTGGAAGAAGCCTGCAAAGCTAATGGAAAGAAACACTTTATTCCATGCCTGACTGCGGGTTTACCTCAGGGGTATTTCCCAAATGTATATGAGACAGTAACTAAGGCAATAGATGAAATGAGTAAAAAAATGTTTTAAGCTACATAACTGGAATAAAACATTTTTGTTGTAAATAAAAAACATTTTGGATCAATGTTAACAATAAATTAATCCAAAATGTTTTTTATGCAAAAAAGAACTTAATTATCTTATAGCACCATTTTCTATTAATGACATTTCAGTTACTCCATAGGTTCTGCATATTCCATAAATCAGTTCAAGTAGAATATAATTATATTTAAAGAAAAATACTTCATAGGAGGAATTATATGAATATTTTGAATAAGAAATTTAAACTTATTATTAATTCAGAAAAGGGTAAAGATATCATAAGGGTTAAACCAGGTGAAAATTTATTTAATGTATTAATGGATAAGGGAATATTTATAGATAGTCCCTGCAATGGAAAAGGAATTTGTGGAAAATGTAAAGTTAAAGTAATAAAAGGATTAAAGGAACCTACTCCACTTGATATAAAACAGTTAACTAAAGAAGAGTTAGAAAGTGGATTTAGGTTATCCTGTAATTTTACTATAAATGAGGATGCAGAAATAGTACTTTTAGAAAAGAATAAAGATATGGAAGTGTTAATAAATGGGACAGAACAGCAATATACTCTAGATACTGTAGTGAAGAAAAAATATTTAGTAATTGAGAAACCATCCATTAATGATCAACGAGATGATTATAGAAGGTTAAGTGATGCTTGTGAAAGTGATGATTTACTTATTGGTTTACAATATTTACCCCAAATAAGCAATTTGTTAAGGGGAGCTGATTTTAATGTTACCGCATCACTTTATAAGAATCGTCTTTTACATTTAGAAAAGGGTAACTGTTTGCAACAAAACTATGGATTGGCTGTAGATATAGGCACAACTACTATAGTAATCTATTTATTAAATCTAAATGATGGGAAAGTAATAGATATAGATTCAAGAGTTAATAACCAGAGGAGTTATGGGGCTGATGTGGTTTCAAGAATAAATTTTACTATTGAAAATCCAAAGGGATTAGGTATATTAAGGGACAATATTATAAGTCAGCTTAATGATATGATAGAACTGTTATGTAAAAAAAATAGCATAAGTGAAGATAATATATATGATATAGTTATTGTTGGAAATACTATTATGATTCACCTATTACTTGGACTTCCATGTGAAAATATAACTAAATCGCCATATATCCCAGTAGTTACAAAGGCACTGGAGCTTGAAGCTAAGGAGATAGGAATTAAGACTAAAGGCATGGTAAGTTTACTTCCTGGTATATCAGCTTTTGTAGGAAGTGATATAACTGCGGGTATATTATCCTGTGGTATGTTAAATTCAGAAAAATACTCATTATTATTAGACCTTGGGACTAATGGAGAAATTGCGCTGGGCAATAAAAACGAAGTAGTAACTTGCTCTACGGCTGCTGGACCAGCTTTTGAAGGTACCAATATTAAGCATGGAATTGGTGCCGTAAAAGGAGCTATAAGCAAGGTTGATTTATCAAGGGATAAAATATATGAAACAATAGGAAATGAAAAACCCTGCGGAATATGCGGTTCAGGAGTGCTGGATGCTGTGGCACAGTTTGTGAAGTTTGGAATATTAGATGAAGCAGGTAGAATGGCAGGAGCGGACGAAGTGGAAAACAAGGATTATCAGAATAGGATTGTTGAGATAGATAATATGAGACAGTTTATTCTAGTACAAAATAGTATACATGAGGAAAGTATTACCTTTACACAAAAGGATGTACGAGAAGTTCAATTAGCAAAGGCTGCTGTATGTGCTGGTATCAAAATACTTTTAAAAGAAAAGAATATAAAATTTAATGAAATAGAAAAAGTGTACATTGGCGGTGGATTTGGTAATTATATGGATATAGAAAGTTCTGTTGATATAGGCATGATACCCAAAGAGCTCAAAGGTAAGATTGAATCTGTTGGCAATTGTGCAGGTGGTGGAGCTAAAACTTATTTGTTGTCAAAACAAATAAGAGAAAGTGCAGTAGATATTATTAATAAAACGACATATATAGAGTTATCAAAAAGGGAAGATTTTCAGGAATATTTTATAGATTCTATGATACTGGATTAAGGCATTTGAAAGAAAATAGGCTAGCATACTGACTAGTTATTTCTTTGAAAATACCTAATATCTTTAGTTATAGAAATTGACATGAATTTTTAAAAATATCAGATTTTAAAAGGATGTTCTTTGACATTCAAAATTAAACTTCTTTCTTCCATTATTTCAAATACGATTAGCAAATGAAGCTTGACTTTAGGATCATCTAAATCTAATTCCGATATTTTAAGAATCCGCTTCAGCTGATATAAAAATGTTGCCCTCTGCACATAAAGGTGCCGTATAGTTTTTGCAATACTCAGATTGTTCTGCAAATATATTTTTAAAGTTTTGGTATATTCCCGCTTGTGCTTTTTATCATAGTCCATTAATCTGAGCAAGCCCTGGGGGCAGAGAGCTTCTATGTTTGATTCAGCGGCCGCCCGGAGAATTAATCGCTTTAGAGCGTAGTGCTCATAACGGTAGCACCAAATTGTTTCATCATAAATGCTTCCAATGCGAATTGCATCACATGCTTGAAGATAGTATTCATCGAGATTTTTAAAATTGTGGAATTCTTCGCTTATACCAGCTTTCAAAAGTCCATCTCTTAAAATATAAACTAATACAGATAGCAGTTCCTCTCTCGTCTTAGTAGCTGCATTTAAATTTACAATCGTCAAAATATAGTCTTTCTGCTCTAAAGCTACACTTCCTGGAATATTTGCCTCGAGTATGGAGCCAATAGTTGAAACCGTATGAATAACCTGGTCATATCTACTGACTTCGACTGCAATGCAGAAATAGCAATCCGTTATATTCCAGTTCCTATACTGTAAAATTTTCTGCAGTTTTGATTCATCCACACTTTGTTTGTCTAAAATCTGGTTGATCATTGTTTCAAAGCCTTTAGGATGATCGTTCATCGGGAAATCTTGCTTGACCATAGAAATTTCTAATATGCTACTTAAAAATTTCAGTAACGGTGAGTCGCTTATCTTGAATGGCCGCTCTGTTTCACTGATTACGATGCGCGCTACGTAAATGTCGCAAATGCGAATGTTGTAAAACAGAATTCGATATCCCCACATTTCTGCAGAAAACAATGTCGGTTCCGTAGCGTCTATTGTACTGATAAATTCCGGATTAAACTTTAGTTCATCAATTTCTTCTGGACTTAAATATTTATTGGTGTCTTCCTCTGAATACAGCATCAGATTTCTCGATTTTTTTCTCTCGCAGAAAAAAATGTTTCGAAGTCCCGGCGTATATATTCCAATCGGGTTGTTTATAAATGGAAGTGCAGATTCACCAAGCTCTTTCAGCGGAGCGTTATTGGTTAACAACTCTAAAAGCTTTTTCTCCCAATTTGAAAACAGGTTGAACGTATCCTGCAGCTTTTCCATTATTTCTAGTGGATTAAGTTCTGGGGTTACAAAAATAATATCCATGTTTTTGTTAAATTCTATATTTTTATCATATCCCAAACAAATATATGCCCCACCCTGCTCAGAATTTCGAAGTGCGATTAACTCATCTAATTTAATCAAAGTCAAATCGGAAGATTGCCGCGTTTTATCCTTACGGTAAACTGTCACACGTTTCAGGTTGCAATCAACAGGATTGGAATTCAAAAAACTTGTGATTATAGGAAATGATACGTAGTCTTTGATAATATATGCATTTAATTTCATAAGCACCTCTAATTCATACATTTTGTATAAATTATTCTTCAAAAAATGTATATTCTGTAAATAGAATTACAAATTTCTATTTGTTATAATATAATTATATCAAATAATTGATAAATTACAACGATTTCTGTCGGTTCTTTTGTTACTTATATGATAATAAAAAATGTATAAATTAAGTCAGGAGAATGAGAAATTATGGTATATCTTTTCAATTAACACAACACATATATATCATGATTAGGGTCAATTAAATGCTGTGAACAGCTGAGGATATTACATTTCTCTAATGTAAATGTTTAATGAGACTTTTTTCGTGGTAGGATGATAAACATATCATATCCAAAAATATTGTAAAAGCACCAATATGGTTTTATGACTCTCGATGCTTTATTTTTATTAACTATGTATATAATATGGGTGATATGGTTGTGATATCTATTGTAAGTAATAAAAATGATAATTTAGTCAATGATATTGCAATTGTCAACGATTACTATATGTTGGTATGCTATTTGATTGTTATGGGCGTCGTATTGGGATTAGAAGTAGTGCCGTAATTGGATTTATTAAAAGTGGAAAAAGTTTGCATGAAAAGCATAAGGTACAAATCAAAGAAATTAGAAGTGTTGTAGTATTAATTGATATAATTGTAACTTAAAATAAATGTTTAAAGGGGTGTATATTTATGATAATAATTGGTGAAAAAATTAATGGAGCAATTCCTTCCACGGGTAAAGCCATTGCAGCAAAGGATGCAGAATTCATAAGAAATCTTGCAATAAAGCAAACAGAAGCAGGTGCAGATTTTATTGATGTTTGTGCTTCAGTAGATGATGACATTGAACTGGAAACAATGAAATGGCTTATAGACATTGTACAGGATGCAACCGATGTGCCAATCGCAGTTGACAGTCCTAATGCCCACACATGTGTAGAAGCCATGAAATACTGTAAGAAACCGGGTCTTTTCAATTCTGTGTCAATGGAAGGGGACAAGATTGACGTAGCATTCCCTGCAATTGCTGATACAAAATGGCAGTGTGTTGCGCTCTTGAACAGCGACAAAGGAATTCCAAAGACTGCTAAAGACCGTTTGGATGTATTTGCAGATTTAATGGCAAAAGCAAAAGAATATAATATAGATCCGTCTAGGATGCATATTGATCCCTTGATTGAAATGCTGTGTACATCAGAAGAAGGGATTACTATGGTAACCGAAGTTATGAAGAAAATCAAAGAATTGTATCCTACGATTCATGTTGTTGGAGCTGTTAGTAATATCTCCTTTAATATTCCAGCCAGAAAAATTGTCAATCAGGCATTTGCAGTATTGGCTATGAATGCAGGAATGGACAGCTTTATTCTTGATCCATTAAATCAGGATTTGGTAGGAATGTTGTTTGCAACAGAAGCACTATTAGGTGAGGACGAGTACTGTATGGAATATATTAGAGCATATAGAGAAGGAATATTTGGTAAAAAGAAATAATTATATAAAAGAAATAATTATATAAAATAATAGAGAGAAATAACTATATAAAACAATAGGGAGGAAAAGATAATGTCTAAAATTGAAGAAGTAAAAGTTAATTTAGAGGCAGGTAAAACTAAACTTATTAAAGGATTGGTGCAGGAAGCACTAGATGAGGGAAGCAAAGCAGAAGATATACTTCAAGCTATGATTGATTCAATGGGTGTTGTAGGTGATAAGTTCTCCACAGGAGAAATATTCGTACCTGAAATGCTAATAGCAGCAAAAGCAATGTCAAGAGGTGTAGAAGTGCTTAAACCCCATCTTGCAAGCGGGTCTTCAGCTTCCTTAGGCACATGTATTATTGGCACAGTAGCAGGAGATTTACATGATATTGGGAAAAATCTAGTTTCAATGATGATGGAAAGTACTGGATTTAAGATGGTAGATCTTGGCGTAGATGTACCTGCTGATAAATTTGTTGAAGCAGTTAAGGGAAATGAAAATGTAAAAATAGTAGCATGTTCAGCACTTCTTACTACAACAATGGCAGCTTTGAAGAAAACAGTTGAGACTTTAAAAGAAAGTGGATTAAAAGGATTCAAGATAATGGTTGGTGGTGCTCCTATAACAGCTGAATTTGCAGCTTCAATAGGCGCAGATGCATATACACCTGATGCAGGCAGTGCTGCAATTAAAGCTAAAGAATTGGCAATGGCATAAATAATATAAGGAGGTATTGATGTATGTTAACTAAAAGACAGAATTTACTCGAAACTATTAAAGGTGGAAATCCGGATCGTTTTGTTAATCAATATGAATTTTTGAATATGATCATGGAAATGCCTTTGGGAGTTAAGTCCCAATACGGTGGTACTTGGAAAGATAAGTGGGGGATAACATGGCAGTGGCCAGAAGGTCAACTTGGTGCGTTCCCTGTTCATGATGACGAACACAGAGTTTTAAAAGATGTTACTGAATGGAAGAAATACGTTAAAATTCCTACAATTCCGACTTCCGATGAAGCCTGGGCTCCGGCTATTGCTCATGCCAATTCTGTTGACCGTAACGAGGAATTTGTGGCACCTTTCTATGCTCCGGGTGTCTTTGAAATGACACATCATCTTATGGGCATGGAAGATGCATTAATGGGTTTATATGAAGAGCCTGAAGCTATGCATGAGTTAATTGATGCCATTACGCAGTATGAGCTGGATGCTGCAAAAGTAATAGTTGAAAAAATTCATCCAGATTGCATTTTCCATCATGATGACTGGGGCAGCCAAAAAAACTCTTTTGTGGCTCCTAAAATGTTTGAAGAGTTCTTTCTTCCGGCTTATAAAAAAATCTATGGTTACTATAAAGCCAATGGTGTTGAATTGATTGTTCACCACAGTGATTCTTATGCTGCTAACCTGGTTCCATATATGATTGAATTGGGCATCGATATTTGGCAAGGCGTTATGAACACTAATAACATTCCTGAACTGATCAAGCAATATGGTGGAAAAATATCCTTTATGGGAGGGCTCCACAGCGGTTTGATTGACTTTCCGGATTGGACAATTGAAAATTGTATCAAACATGTGGAAGAGGCTTGCAAAGCTAATGGAAAAAAATACTTTATTCCATGCCTGACTGCGGGTTTACCTCAGGGGTATTTCCCAAATGTATATGAGACAGTAAGTAAGGCAATAGATGAAATGAGTAAAAAAATGTTTTAAGCTACATAACTGGGATAAAACATTTTTCTTGTAAATAAAAAACATTTTGGATCAATGTAACAATAAATTAATCCAAAATGTTTTTTATGCAAAAAAGAACTTAATTATCTTATAGCACCATTTTCTATTAATGACATTTCAATTACTCCATAGGTTCCGTTCGTTCTATAAATCAGTTCATCATCTTTAAGTGCTGGCTCGCAACCGGTTGTATTCCAAAACTTAAATTATGTATATTCAAGTAGAATATAATTATATTTAAAGAAAAATACTTCATAGGAGGAATTATATGAATATTTTGAATAAGAAATTTGAACTTATTATTAATTCAGAAAAGGGTAAAGATATCATAAGGGTTAAACCAGGTAAAAATTTATTTAATGTATTAATGGATAAGGGAATATTTATAGATAGTCCCTGCAATGGAAAAGGAATTTGTGGAAAATGTAAAGTTAAAGTAATAAAAGGATTAAAGGAACCTACTCCACTTGATATAAAACAGTTAACTAAAGAAGAGTTAGAAAGTGGATTTAGGTTATCCTGTAATTTTACTATAAATGAAGATGCAGAAATAGTACTTTTAGAAAAGAATAAAGATATGGAAGTATTAATAAATGGGACAGAACAGCAATATACTCTAGATACTGTAGTGAAGAAAAAATATTTAGTAATTGAGAAACCATCCATTAATGATCAACGAGATGATTATAGAAGGTTAAGTGATGCTTGTGAAAGTGATGATTTACTTATTGGTTTACAATATTTACCCCAAATAAGCAATTTGTTAAGGGGAGCTGATTTTAATGTTACCGCATCACTTTATAAGAATCGTCTTTTACATTTAGAAAAGGGTAACTGTTTGCAACAAAACTATGGATTGGCTGTAGATATAGGCACAACTACTATAGTAATCTATTTATTAAATCTAAATGATGGGAAAGTAATAGATATAGATTCAAGAGTTAATAACCAGAGGAGTTATGGGGCTGATGTGGTTTCAAGAATAAATTTTACTATTGAAAATCCAAAGGGATTAGGTATATTAAGGGACAATATTATAAGTCAGCTTAATGATATGATAGAACTGTTATGTAAAAAAAACAGCATAAGTGAAGATAATATATATGATATAGTTATTGTTGGAAATACTATTATGATTCACCTATTACTTGGACTTCCATGTGAAAATATAACTAAATCGCCATATATCCCAGTAGTTACAAAGGCACTGGAGCTTGAAGCTAAGGAGATAGGGATTAATACTAAAGGCATGGTAAGCTTACTTCCTGGTATATCAGCTTTTGTAGGAAGTGATATAACTGCGGGTATATTATCCTGTGGTATGTTAAATTCAGAAAAATACTCATTATTATTAGACCTTGGAACTAATGGAGAAATTGCGCTGGGCAATAAAAACGAAGTAGTAACTTGCTCTACGGCTGCTGGACCAGCTTTTGAAGGTACCAATATTAAGCATGGAATTGGTGCCGTAAAAGGAGCTATAAGCAAGGTTGATTTATCAAGGGATAAAATATATGAAACAATAGGAAATGAAAAACCCTGCGGAATATGCGGTTCAGGAGTGCTGGATGCTGTGGCACAGTTTGTGAAGTTTGGAATATTAGATGAAGCAGGTAGAATGGCAGGAGCGGACGAAGTGGAAAACAAGGATTATCAGAATAGGATTGTTGAGATAGATAATATGAGACAGTTTATTCTAGTACAAAATAGTATACATGAGGAAAGTATTACCTTTACACAAAAGGATGTACGAGAAGTTCAATTAGCAAAGGCTGCTGTATGTGCTGGTATCAAAATACTTTTAAAAGAAAAGAATATAAACTTTAATGAAATAGAAAAAGTGTACATTGGCGGTGGATTTGGTAATTATATGGATATAGAAAGTTCTATTGATATAGGCATGATACCCAAAGAGCTCAAGGGTAAGATTGAATCTGTTGGCAATTGTGCAGGTGGTGGAGCTAAAACATATTTGTTGTCAAAACAAATAAGAGAAAGTGCAGTAGATATTATTAATAAAACGACATATATAGAGTTATCAAAAAGGGAAGATTTTCAGGAATATTTTATAGATTCTATGATACTGGATTAAGGCATTTGAAAGAAAATAACAAGTCAAAGATGCGACGAATATTTTTATCCGATGACTAACCCGCTCTAATACTCACACTTTTCCAAGTGTGAGTAAAGATCGGATATGTCAAATACTTAATACATGAGAGAATTAGAAATATATCAGATTTTAAAAGGATGTTCCTTAGTTCATCAATTCAAAAACAAATATATGCCCCATCCTGCTCAGAACTTCGAAGTGTAATTAACTCATCTAATTTATACATAATGTACAAATTATTTCTAAAAAAATGTACATTATGTAAATAGAATTATAAATTTCCATTTGCTACAATATAATTATATAAAGTGGTTGGTATAATTATAACGATTTCTGCTGGTTCTTCTGTTACTTATACGATAATAAAAGATGTATAAATTCAGTCAGGAGAATTAGATATTATGGCATATCCTTTCAATTGACGCAGCAGATACATATCATGATTAGGGTCAATTAAATGTTGTGAACAGCTGAGGGTTTACACTTCACTAATGTAAATGTTTAATAGGACTTTTTTCAATACAGAATGATGAACATATCATATGCAAAAATTTTGTAAAAGCACCAAATCTGATTTTTCTGACTCTCGCTGCGTTATTTTTATCAACTATGTGTACAATGGGTGAAAATCAAAGAAATTTAAAGTGTTGTAGCATTAATTGATATAATTGTAACTTAAAATAAATGTTTAAAGGGGTGTATATTTATGATAATAATTGGTGAAAAAATTAATGGAGCAATTCCTTCCACGGGTAAAGCTATTGCAGCAAAGGATGCAGAATTTATAAAAAATCTTGCAATAAAGCAAACAGAAGCAGGTGCAGATTTTATTGATGTTTGTGCTTCAGTAGATGATGACATTGAACTGGAAACAATGAAATGGCTTATAGACATTGTACAGGATGCAACCGATGTGCCAATCGCAGTTGACAGTCCTAATGCCCACACATGTGTAGAAGCCATGAAATACTGTAAGAAGCCGGGCCTTTTCAATTCTGTGTCAATGGAAGGGGACAAGATTGACGTAGCATTCCCTGCAATTGCTGATACAAAATGGCAGTGTGTTGCGCTCTTGAACAGCGACAAAGGAATTCCAAAGACTGCTAAAGACCGTTTGGATGTATTTGCAGATTTAATGGCAAAAGCAAAAGAATATAATATAGATCCGTCTAGGATGCATATTGATCCCTTGATTGAAATGCTGTGTACATCAGAAGAAGGGATTACTATGGTAACCGAAGTTATGAAGAAAATCAAAGAATTGTATCCTACGATTCATGTTGTTGGAGCTGTTAGTAATATCTCCTTTAATATTCCAGCCAGAAAAATTGTCAATCAGGCATTTGCAGTATTGGCTATGAATGCAGGAATGGACAGCTTTATTCTTGATCCATTAAATCAGGATTTGGTAGGAATGTTGTTTGCAACAGAAGCACTATTAGGTGAAGACGAGTACTGCATGGAATATATTAGAGCATATAGAGAGGGGATATTTGGTAAAAAGAAATAATTATATAGATAATAAGGAGGAAAAATAATGTCCAAAATTGAAGAAGTAAAAGTTAATTTAGAGGCAGGTAAAACTAAACTTATTAAAGGATTGGTGCAGGAAGCACTAGATGAGGGAAGCAAAGCAGAAGATATACTTCAAGCTATGATTGATTCAATGGGTGTTGTAGGAGATAAGTTCTCCACAGGAGAAATATTCGTACCTGAAATGCTAATAGCAGCAAAAGCAATGTCAAGAGGTGTAGAAGTGCTTAAACCCCATCTTGCAAGCGGGTCTTCAGCTTCCTTAGGCACATGTATTATTGGCACAGTAGCAGGAGATTTACATGATATTGGGAAAAATCTAGTTTCAATGATGATGGAAAGTACTGGATTCAAAATAGTAGATCTTGGCGTAGATGTACCTGCTGATAGATTTGTTGAAGCAGTTAAGGCAAATGAAAATGTAAAAATAGTAGCATGTTCAGCACTTCTTACTACAACAATGGCAGCTTTGAAGAAGACAGTTGAGACTTTAAGAAAAAGTGGATTAAAAGGATTCAAGATAATGGTTGGTGGTGCTCCTGTAACAGCTGAATTTGCAGCTTCAATAGGGGCAGATGCATATACACCTGATGCAGGTAGCGCTGCAGTTAAGGCTAAAGAATTGGCAACGGCATAAATATATTATAAATAATATAAGGAGGTATTGATGTATGCTAACTAAAAAACAGAATTTACTTGAAACTATTAAAGGTGGAAATCCGGATCGTTTTGTTAATCAATATGAATTTTTGAATATGATCATGGAAATGCCTTTGGGAGTTAAGTCCCAATACGGTGGTACTTGGAAAGATAAGTGGGGGATAACATGGCAATGGCCAGAAGGTCAACTTGGTGCGTTCCCTGTTCATGATGCAGAACACATAGTTTTAAAAGATATTACTGAATGGAAGGAATCCGTTAAAATTCCTACAATTCCGACTTCCGATGAAGCCTGGGCTCCGGCTATTGCTCATGCCAATTCTGTTGACCGTAATGAAGAATTCGTGGCACCTTTCTATGCCCCGGGTGTCTTTGAAATGACACATCATCTTATGGGTATGGAAAATGCCTTAATGGGTTTATATGAAGAGCCTGAAGCTATGCATGAATTAATTGACGCCATTACGCAGTATGAGCTGGATGCTGCAAAAGTGATAGTTGAAAAAATCCATCCGGATTGTATTTTCCATCATGATGATTGGGGCAGCCAAAAAAACTCTTTTGTGGCTCCTAAAATGTTTGAAGAGTTCTTTTTCCCTGCTTATAAAAAAATCTATGGTTACTATAAAGCCAATGGTGTTGAATTGATTGTTCACCACAGTGATTCTTATGCTGCTAACCTGGTTCCATATATGATTGAATTGGGCATCGATATCTGGCAAGGTGTTATGAACACTAATAACATTCCTGAACTGATCAAGCAATATGGTGGAAAAATATCCTTTATGGGAGGGCTCCACAGTGGTTTGATTGACTTTCCGGATTGGACACTTGAAAATTGTATCAAACATGTGGAAGAAGCTTGCAAAGCTAATGGAAAAAAATACTTTATTCCATGCCTGACTGCGGGTTTACCTCAGGGGTATTTTCCAAATGTATATGAGACAGTAAGTAAGGCAATAGATGAAATGAGTAAAAAAATGTTTTAAGCTACATAACTGAAAGAAAACATTTTTCTTGTAAAACAAAAAAAGAGATTTTTATAAATAATTATGTTTTATTTATAAAGGTCTCTTTTTTATATAATAAACTATTATTCTATTTTAAAAATTAAAACTCCTATCTCTAATTTAAAGCATTTTAACAAGAATGGCAGCCATATCTTCAGGAGAAACAATCATGTTATCTTTTAACCACTGTTGTATTACTCCAATACAGCCTGATATAGCGAAAGGCATAACATAGTGAGCTTCTGCTTCCGAGGATGTATCGTCTAGAGGAATCTGGCAGTGTTTTATAGTATCTTTAAACTTTTCTATAAAAGCGTAGTTACCGTCATATCCTAAAAATATTTTAAACATTTCAGCATTAGATTGTACAAACTCAAATAGATATATAAAAAAAGATAGTAAGTCATCATAGGTTGTAGCTTCCTTTGAAAATTTGTCATAAGCTTCACTAAAATCATTAACCAATTCAGTTTCTATCATATCTACCATATCAAATATGTCTTTATAATAAAGATAAAAAGTTGATCTGTTAACATCTGCTAAGTCCGTAAGTTCTTTTACTGTAATATTATTAACTTTCTTTTTATACATAAGTTTTGTCAAGGCTTGAAGTAGAGCCTTTTTAGTTTTTCTCACACGTCTATCAAGTTTTTTTACCCCCATAAAAACCCTCCACAAAAAATATTTCGATAATTATTCAACACATGTCTATTATATGTTGAATAACCGACAAAAGGGCAATAGATTAATGATTGAAGTTATACAACACACATTTTATAATAAACGCATGTTTATAAAAATACAAGCGTCTTATCGCTGATATTGTTTGTGTTAGGAGGTATAACATGAGGAAATTTATATATAAATTTAAGTATATTTGTTCAGCAGTAAAAAAATTAAGTAAAAAAAGGAAAATGGTCTGCATCTGCTTGGCTGTTGTGACTATAGCAGTATTAAGCACATATTTTATAATTGGCGGAAAATCTGATGAGGAAAAAATGTATACGAGGAATTATCCAGTAAAAACTTTAGAAATTAAGAGTGGTAGTTATCCTATGTCACTGCAATATCAGGGGCTAACTGGAGGTAGTGAAGTTAGAAAATTATCTTTTAAGAGTTCAGCTAAAATTTTTAAAGTATATGTATCTAAAGGTCAGCATGTAAAAAAAGGTGATAAGTTGGTGGATCTTGATAAAAGTGATCTTAATTTTGCAGCACAAGCTGCTAAATCTCAAGTTGATGCTGCTTCTGCACAGTATAATAAGTCGGTAAATGGTGCGCAGCAGGAAGATGTAAGTAAAGCACAGATAGCAGTTAAAAATTCACAAGATAGTAATAATTATTATAAAGATTTGTATGATAAATACTGTAAATTAAGTGATGCAGGGGCCATTTCGAAACAAGAATTAGATGATGTCAAGTTACAATTAGACAATTCTCAAAATGCATTAAACAGTGCACAGCAGAGTCTTGAACAAGTGAAAAATGGTTCCAGAGATGAGGATAAAAAGTCACTGTTAGCACAATTAAATGAAGCAAAAGCAAATTACGATTCAAAAGAAAATTTAATTCAAGATGCATCTATGGCAGCAGACCAAAATGGATATGTGGTAGATATACTGGGCAAAGAAGGAGAAATGCAGCAGGCAGGAGACCCGGTAGTTTTGTTTAGAAGTGAAAATGAAGTCATTACAGTTGGACTTTCAGATGATGATGTAAAGAAAGTAAAAGTTGGTACAAATGCAAAGGTTAAGATAGGGGATGACAGTGCTGAAGGGCAAATCATAAATGTAGTTCAAATGGCTGACAGTAAGTCTGGAACATATAGTGCAGAAATTAAACTTTTAAAACCAATAGATAATAATAAATATTATATAGGAGAAACAGCAGCAGTTTATATAGATATGGGAGATAAGAATGCAATATCTATTCCAATTAGTTCCGTTTTAAACGATGGTGAAGATTATGTTTATGTGATTGAAAATGGACATGCTGTTAAGAAAAATATAACTTTAGGTGATACTGATGAAGATAGAGTTTCAGTGGACGGTTTAAAAAGTGGAGATGAACTCGTAGTTCAAGGAATGAAAAGCCTAAAATCAGGATATAAAGTTACGGTTAAATAAAGGAAGAGGAGAATATAATATGGGATTAATTAGGGCAGCTATAAAAAATAAAAAGATTGTATTATTCCTGGTGGCTATAGTTATAATTGGTGGTTTTTACTGTTATAGTGGTATTTCAAAACAGGAAACCCCGGATGTTGCATCTCCAGCAGCTATGATTACTACGGTTTATCCAGGTGCCTCATCTAGTGATATAGAAAAGTTAGTTACCAAAAAAGTTGAACAGAAGGTTGAAGAAGTTGATGGATGTGATTATGTAGAATCTTATTCAGAAAGCAATGCATCAATAGTTATTATATATTTAAACAATGATGCTGATCAAGATAAAGCTTGGAGAGATTTAAGAGACAAAGTAAAGGATTTGAAGTCTGATCTTCCAAATGGATGTAATGATAGTGAGATTAATACTAACCTTGCAGAAACGGCTGGTATTATAATAAGTGTATCAGGCAATAATTATTCTTATCAACAATTAGGAAGTTATGCTGATGATATAAAGAAGCAGCTTCGTGATACTAGTGGTATTTCTAGAATAGATGTAAAAGGTAAGCAGGACAGGCAAGTGAAAGTGCAGGTAGATTGGAACAAAATAAATAAGTATCAAGTATCTACAGCAGATGTTTGTTCTGTATTAAGTGCACAAAATGTAGATATACCATCGGGAGCTTTAAATTTAGCAACAGGTAAAATAAAAGTAAATACGCCGGGTATGTTTAGTTCACTGCATGATATAGAAAATACAGTTGTAGGAGTTTCAAGCAGTACTGGTGAAACCGTAAGAATCAAGGATATAGCTAAAGTGTATATGGATTATGATGATGATTCAAGTTATAAATTTACCGACAATGGCCAAAATGCGGTATTACTTGCAGGGTATTTTCAAAAAAATAAAAATATAGTTCCAATAGGAAAAGATATAACAAAAAAATTAGATACAATAAAAAAGCAGATGCCAAAGGATTTAACTATAGATGAGATTACTTTTCAACCTAAAGACGTAAGTGATTCTGTTTCTTTCTTTATGAAAAATCTTAGAGATGGAATAATACTTGTAATTGTAACTGTTCTTATAGGTATGGGCTTTAGAAATTCAATGGTAGTATCAGCAGTTATACCTATATCTATCTGTATGACATTTATCATTATGTATGCACTTGGAATTAAAGTTGAGCAGATGTCAACTACAGCACTTATTATAGCTCTTGGAATACTTGTTGATGATGCCATAGTAATAGGAGATGTTATACAGGTTGGAATAGATGAAGGCATGACAAGGGATAAAGCAGCATTTAATGGTATAAAGAAGCTGTTTGTTCCAGTATTTACGTCTACTCTAATTATTGTAGGAGCTTTTTTACCTCTATTATCTATATCAGGAGAAGTAGGTGAGTTTTTAAAAAGCCTGCCGCAAGTTGTTATAATATGTGTAATTTGCTCTTATTTATCCGCATTGTTTGTAACTCCAGTTATGTCTGCATTGTTTTTTAGAAAAAGCAAGGAAATTGCCAGAAAAAATCCAATTCGTAGGATGTTTGAGAACCTTTTAAAATATGGACTTAAACACAAGAAGAGTATCATTGGGGCAGCACTAGCTGTTTTTGTAGTAGCATTAATTTTAATTAAAACACTCGGAATGCAGCTTTTCCCATATGTAGATAAGAATGAAGTATACATAGATGTTGCAAATGAGAAATTTGATGATATAAAAAGTACCAGTAAGCTTGTAAAAAATATAGAAGGTGTATTAAAAGGACAAAAAGAAGTTACAAGTTATACTTCAGCTATAGGTGGTGGTATGCCTCCATTTTATGTAACATTGCCTACAGTTAATCCTTCTAATGATAAGGCTCAAATTATGGTAAAAGTAGATTTGGATAAGACTAAAAAGTTCAACACAAGACAGGAATTGGTTGAGCATATTCAAGAACAATTGGATAGCAAAATTTCAGGAGGTACAGCTACAGTAAAACAACTTGAAGAAGCAGTACCTATAGGGGCACCAGTGCGCTTGAGAATTACTGGAGATGATTTAGATCAGATTGAGAATGCTTCTGAAAAAATACAGCAGAAATTAAAAAATATACCGGGAACTATAAATATAAGAGATGATGCAGCTAAAAAAAGTTATCAGTATGAAATAAATATAGATGAAGATAGGTCATCACAACTTGGGGTATTAAAATCAGATATTCTGCAGCAGATAAATATTGCACTCAAAGGTTATACAGCTTCTGTTTATAGGAAAAATGGTAGTGAATATGATATTATGGTTAAAACAAATATTTCATCTGTAGGAGATCTTAAAAACTTATATATTGAATCAAGCGTTACCAAGAACAAAGTTCCTTTATATGAGGTGGCATCTATTAAGCTTAACTCAGAGCTGGATGAGATAAAGCACTATAAAGAGGATAGGACTATAACTGTTTATAGTGATGTTAAAAGTGGGTATAATTCAGTTGATATAGAAAATTCATTAAAGCAAAAAATAGATGGAATGAATTTAGACTCAGTAAAAGTTATATATGATGGGGAAAAGGCTCAAATAAATAAGTACTTTACAAGCCTTGGTATAGCAGGTGTACTTATTTTAGCAATAGTATATATACTTTTATTTGTTCAATTTAAATCATTTGTACAACCTCTTGTAATAATGTGTGCACTGCCGCTGTCTTTTATAGGAGTGTCAATAGGACTTCATGCTTTTGGAATGGATTTGTCACTTACAGCTTTTATGGGTGTAATAAGTTTAATTGGAGTTGTTATAAGAAATGCCATACTTCTTATTGAATATATAAATAATGGAAGAGAAGATGGGCTTTCTGTGGATGATGCTTGTATGTATGCTGTAAGTCAAAGATTCAGGCCTATAATATTGAGTTCTGCAGCGACTATTACAGCACTTATACCACTAGCTTTCTCAGGAAGTGCACTGTTTGGTCCTATGTCGGTTGCCATGATGTTTGGTCTTTTAACAGCTACTTTCCTAACATTTATTGTCGTTCCAGTAATTTATTCTTTAGTAAATAATAAACTTGAAGGTAGATTAAAAAAATTATAAAGATTTATTTACATTACAATAGAAAGTTACATATTATATACAAACACATTAAAATGCAAATAAAGAGTAACTTAGAATGATAAATTATTGAGGGAGTGAGTTTGTAATGTTAACACTTGAATGTGATGCAAAATTGGATGGAACATTTAAAGTATGTGCTAAAGTAGGAAATCATGAATACATTATGGACCATTCAATTGAGAATGGCGGAAATGATGAAGGTGCCATACCAGGTCAAATGTTATTAGTGGCTTTAGCTGGATGCAAGTTAATGGTGATAAGTAGTTATGCTCAGAAAAGGAGAATTACTTTAGAAGAATGTGAGGCTCAAATTACCGGTGATTTTGATGAAATTGAAAATGGGATAGGTTTAAACATCAAGGTGGATATTTTAGTTAAAACAGATGCAGATGACAAAGAAATTAAAAAGATGAATGATTTCGTTGATAAAAACTGTAGTATTGCAGCCATATTATCCCAGCCTAACATTGTCGAAGGACAAATAAAAAGGAAAAAATAATATTTTATTAGTAAATAATAGGTTATATTAATCTTTATATATGTTCTGTAAATCATTATAAGTTTATATATTATTTTGAGAATAGAATTATTTTATATACACACTTATACTTGTAAAAAATATATAAGTGTGTATTAGTATGAGTAAAAATTCTGTAATATTGAACCTGTGAGAAAAAACTATTATAATAAATATACTAATTAGGAAGGGGGTCGTTATAAAAATATGAAATTTATTATGAAATTTATAAAAAAAGATGACATTATAAATGTAATGCTTATTATTTTTGGAAGTTTTTTAGGATGTATTAGTGTCAACATGTTTTTAACTCATGCCCACTTATTAAGTGGTGGTGTTACTGGAATAGCTTTAATAATACAATATTTATTTAAAATACAAGCAGGGTATGTTGTACTTATATTAAATATTCCTCTATTTATTTTAAGTATAATAAAATTAAATAAACGATTTACTATCTATTCATTGATAGGCATGTTAACATTTGCAATAGGATTAATACTTACACAACCTATATCAAACATATTACATATTAATGATAATTTACTCTATTGTATTTATGGTGGAGTTTTAAATGGAATAGGATTTGGTATTGTTTTTTCATATCATGGGTCTACAGGTGGTTTGGACATAATAGCTATGCTCATTAGAAAAAAGCATTCTAATTTTGATATAGGAAAAATATCTTTTTATATAAATCTTATTATAGTTTCCATTAGTGCTTTTATATTTGGAATACCCAATGCTCTTTATACCTTAATAGCTATGTATTTAACATCTGCTGTACTCGATAAAGTAGTACAAGGGTTATATAAATCTAAATCGGTAATCATTATTACTGATAAAGAAAAAGACGTTACTAAACATATACTTGAAGACCTTAACCGTGGAGTAACAATGCTCTATGGAGAAGGTGCCTATACTGAAAAACAAAAAAAGATACTCTTTTGTATAATTCCTTTATCTCAATTACCTGAATTAAAAAGAATTGTTAATTCTTGTGATAAAAATGCTTTTATAAGTATATCTGATGCTTCTGAAATAATGGGAAAAGGATTTAAAAAAGCTATATAAACAGAGTTCTTGGCATTAGATGGAGTTTTGACTCCACCTGATGCTTATTAACAGGCTTCTTAGTGCTTCAGCACTTAGAAGGCGTTATCCTTTAGGGAAAATCGTTATCCAGGGACGTAGCTGCTCTTTACTACCACTTGGAGAAAAGCAGATATCCAAAATCTTTGATTTGGTGATAGTCGCTTTCACAGAGTGCGAGGGAGTATTAGAGCAGGTAGTCATCGGATAAAAATAAGAGAAGGGGTTTCTATAATAATTATGTTATAGAAGTCCTTTTTTAGTATTTGCAAAACTGTAATGGATTTTTTAGGATTAAAAGAGTAAGCTTTGTTAATTATTTTTATTATGTAAAGGAATTAAATTTGGGCACGATATATAACTCAAATGTAATTTAGTTAATAGAACTTATAACTAAATTGATGTAAATTAATTTAAAATATGTAAATAATTTAAATTTAGGAGGAAATAGTATGCCAAAAACGATAAAGAGTAAGTTAATACTATTAGTTGTTGCTGTGATTATTTCAATTACATCTTTAGGAATATATGCGCTGATAACTTTAGATTCAGTCAATAAGAAGTCTACTATTATAGATGAAATATGGATTCCGGCAATGCAGCATTCTCAAAACATTAGCGACATGACTTCTGATTTTAGAGTTTTAGAGTATGAACATATAATTGCTGTGGATTCTAATACAATGAATGAAAAGGAACAAGAAATGCAAAGCAAGATTATTCAGATAAACAGTGAAATCAAATCATATGAAAAATCCATCTATAATACTCAAGACAAAAATTTAATTCAAGATGTTAAGAATGAGTGGAATAAGTATATTGATATGCATAAACAAGTTATACAGTTAAGTAGGGAATTGAAGACCGACGATGCTATGAAAATTATGAATAGTGATTCAAAAAAAGCATTTGACGAGCTTTCTTCATCCTCTTCAAAGCTGGTTGATTTTAACAAAGAGATGGCTGATTCAGCAAGTACTCAAGGTGATAATATATATGTGCAAGCTAGAAATGTATACATAATTGTTATTTTAATTTTATCAATAGTGTTACTTACATTTGGACTAACAGTTACAAAAGGGATAGTAAAATCATTAAGCATTATGAAGAAGGAATTGGACTTATTGTCAGAAAGAGGCGGAGATTTAACACAAAAAATAAAGATTGATTCCAAGGATGAAATTGGTGAATTAGCTGTAAGCTTAAATAGATTTATATTTGATATAAAAGAAATAATGAAGGGAGTTAATGAAGCAATTGAAAATGTTATTTCAATAAATGAGGATATAAATAATAATGTTAATGAATTGTCAAATAATATACAAGATGTATCTGCAACAACGGAAGAAATTGCAGCAGGAATGCAGGAGACAGCAGCTTCTTCAGAGGAAATGGCAGCTACATCAGAAGAGATTGGAAAGGCTATAGAGGACATTGCAAACAAGTCTCAAGATGGTGATATAGAAGCTAATAATATAGATAAAAGAGGACAGGAAACTAAGCAAAATGTAACTAAATCACAGAAAAAAACTGAATCTATTCTTATAAAAACTAAGAAAGAACTTGAAGATGCCATTGAAAATTCTAAGATAGTTCAGCAAATAAATATACTTTCAGAAACTATAATGGAGGTAACGGAACAAACTAATTTACTAGCATTGAATGCAGCTATAGAAGCTGAAAGAGCAGGAGAATCTGGTAAAGGTTTTGCTGTAGTTGCTGATGAAGTAAGAAAACTTGCAGAAGAATCCAATAGTACAGTTACTGAGATAAAAAACATGACGGAAAAGGTCACCGGGGCAGTTGATATTTTATCCAAAAGTTCAAATAAGTTGTTAAAATTTTTATCTGAAGATATAAGTAATGATTACAAATTTATGATTAAGGCAGCAGAGAGTTATAGTATGGATGCCAGCTTTGTAAACAATCTTGTTGGTAACTTTAGTAATACTTCAAAGCACCTTTCAACATCAGTAAATGATATGGTAAAAACTATAGATCAGCTAGCTGAAGCTTCATCACAGGGAGCTGAAGGTACAACAAATGTTGCTAAAAAGATAGATGATGTTAATTCTAAAACTAACAGTATAGTTGAACAAATAGCAATGTCAAGTGAGAGCATGGGAAAATTAAAAGAAGAAATAGGAAAGTTTAAGTTATAGAATTATTACCTTTTTAAATAGAAACCCCAACTTAATTTTAGGTTGGGGTTTTAATTTTTAATTATATGAGTTTAAATTGCAAAATTGCATACTTACAGGAATGTAAGATTCAACGTTTTAATTGTAAGCATATAGTTATTGTTGTAGATTACTTAAAAAAATATAATAGATTAAGAAAACACAATAAAAAATTTTGTATTTAGTCATTTAAAGTAAATCAGTATATAGAGGGGGATAACAATATGGATGAAATATTAAAAGTTGAAAGCTTATCAAAGACTTATGGCAAGGGAGGAAATAAAGTTGAAGCTCTAAAGAATGTATCATTTACCGTTAACAGAGGTGAATTTTTAGCAATAATAGGGTCATCTGGTTCTGGAAAAAGTACACTTCTACATATGCTTGGAGGACTTGACAGGCCAACATCTGGAAAAGTGTATATAGAAAATGAAGATATATATAAGTTAAATGAAGAAAAATTAGCTATATTCAGGAGAAGAAATATTGGGTTTGTATTTCAATTTTTTAATCTCATACCAGTTTTAAATGTAGAAGAAAATATATCTCTTCCATCACTTTTGGATAGGGAAAAAGCAGATAGAGGTTACTTAAATGAAGTAATAAGTATGCTTGGATTAAAAGAGAGAGTAACTCATCTCCCATCCGAGTTATCAGGAGGCCAGCAGCAGAGGGTATCAATTGGAAGAGCTCTTATAAATAAACCAGCTCTTATACTTGCAGATGAACCAACAGGAAATTTGGACAGTAAAAATAGTAAAGAAGTAATAGAACTTTTAAACTTATCATCAAAAAAATATAATCAAACTTTAATTATCATAACCCATGATATAAATGTAGCAGAGCAAGCAGATAGGGTTATTACTATATTTGATGGAGAAATAAAAGCGGATAAATCAATTTAAAGTAGGGAGGTGATATAAGATGAATAGTTATAAGGAAATAACAAATAAATATTTGAAACACAACAAAAAGAGGACAATGCTAACTATTTTAGGAGTAATACTTTCTGTGGCATTGATTACGGCAGTGGGATTATTTATTAAAAGTTTGCAAAATTCTTTTGTTGAAAGTGCTATAAAGCAAAATGGAAGTTATCACGTTAAGATTCAAAAAATGACTGCAGATGATTACAGCCAGTTAAAAGCTAATCCTAAAATTGAAAAAGTAGGTATTCAAGAAAAGTGGTTTGAAAGTAATTTAAAAGATGGAAAAAAGATTGAAATCAATAAATACAATAAATCTGCTTTAGAATTTTTACCTAAAAGCTATAATACAGTAAAAGGAAGGCTCCCTGAAAAAGAAGGAGAAATAGCAGTTGAAAACTGGGCGTTTAGTTATATGAAGGGTGACACTAAAATAGGAGATACTATAAAATTTAAGACAGATCAAGGAGAAGAAAAAAAATTCAAAATAACGGGAATTATTCAAAATCAGGCTGAAACTCAATACAACGGTACAGCTTTAGGTATGACTTATTCTACTATATTTAATATAGAAAAATCTGCAGTATATGTGAGCATATACAAAAAGGCAGGAATATCAAATACCGTATCAGAATTAAGTAATAAATTTAAAGACAACTGTATTTTAAATAAAGATCTATTGGACTATTCAGGTGAAGGTAGTAATGATTTAAATAAACAATTGTATGGTATAGCAGGTGTAATAATAGGTATAATTATAATAGCAACTATAGCTGTCATATATAATTCTTTTCAGATAAGTGTAATTGAGAGAATGAAGCAATTTGGACTTTTGAGAGCTGTTGGAGCGACACCAGCACAGATTAGAAAAATAGTTTTGAGGGAAGCATCCATAATAAGTGCAATAGGCATTCCACTTGGGCTTTTGTCTGGAATATTTGCAATGTTTGTAGTGAGCAAGATATTTAGTATAATGTCAGATACAGCGTTTAACAATTTAAAAATAGTAATTCCTTACTATGTGATTATTATAAGTGCATTAGTTGGAGTGCTTTCAATATATTTATCTGCATTTATTCCAGCAAGAGCTGCATCAAAGGTATCACCTTTAGTTGCTATAAGCAGCAGGACATCTATATCAAAGGAAAAGATAAGCAAAAAGAGGGGAAATATTTTAAAAAAATTTTTGAACATTGAAAGTTTAATGGCATTTAAAAATATAAAGAGAAATAAGAAAAAATTCAGAGTTACTGTTTTTTCAATGGTAATAAGTATAACACTTTTTATATTCTTTTCATCTTTTATAAATATGATGACAATTTTTACAGGTTCACAGTCTGAAGATGTAAAAATGAATTTTGAATTAATTGGTGTAGTTGATAAAAATGGAACAAGCTCCCTTAAAGAAAATATTATAAACAAAGTAAAGCAAAGTAAACTTGTAGATAAACAATACGTATCCTATGGAACTTATTCTTCCAGTATGTTGATTCCAAATGAAAAGAGAAATGATTACTTAGTCAAGAATGCACCTAAGACTTATAGTGATGTTACCTTTGAAAATAAAAAGATGAGTTCTATAACAACATTGTTTGATATTTATGATGATGACAAGATTAGAAGCATTAAAAGCTATATTAAATCTGGTAAAGCGGACACTTCAAATATGGCTGAGGAAAATGGTGTTGTCATAGTAAAGAATAGTATGTTATCTGTAAATAAAAAATACTATAATGGTTCAATTACTAATTTAAAAGTTGGAGATACTATTTATATTGATAAGAATATGATGTATAGACCAGTACAGGGAGAAGATTATATTGATAAGAACAAAAAGGAAAACGAAGAGTTTAATAAAGACAATATGATAAAGGTAAAAGTAGCAGCAGTAGTAGATGATGCACCATATCAATTTTATTCAGATAATATCAAACTTTTTCATATTATAATGACAAAAGATGTAATGAAGAATATTACTGGCAGACA
The DNA here is from genome assembly GCF_004006395.2 of Clostridium sp. AWRP. Taxonomy (NCBI): domain Bacteria; kingdom Bacillati; phylum Bacillota; class Clostridia; order Eubacteriales; family Clostridiaceae; genus Clostridium; species Clostridium sp. AWRP. The sequence continues at coordinate 819,950 of NZ_CP029758.2, forward strand.
TTTAAATAAGATGCCTGTTAAAATATCTCAAATACGCTTAAGAGATAAAAAAGATGCAGATAAGTTTAATAGTTTTATTTCACCAATATGTGATAGAGAGGGAGTAAAGGCTATTGATATATCCAAACAAGCTGAAGCTGCTAGGGGAAATACGATGCAGCTTATGGTACTTATGTATGGATTTATAGCTGTAATTTCTCTAATAGGTGCAGTTAATATAATAAATACTATAACTACCAACCTGATTTTAAGAAAAAAAGAAATAGCATCTTTAAGTGCAATTGGAATGACTTATAAAAATATAAGGCAGATGATATTAAAAGAAGGAGTGCTATATGGACTATATGGTGCATTTTATGGGGGTATTGTAGGCAGCCTGTTATCTTATGCAGTATCATCACCTATGAGAAAAATTATTGATTTTAAGTGGAATATTCCATGGAATTTGATACTTGTGAGTGGATTAGCTGCAATATTTATAGGGTTAATATCTGTAATAAAACCTTTAGCTAGAATTAAAAGGGAAAATATAATAGATGTCATAAGACAAGAAGATTAAGTGTAATATATTATATAGGGTTTCTAGATTAAAAATTGGTTTGATATAGGCCATATGCTGCTAAATTTCGCTGAGAATTCCATAAATTAATCTTGTAGAAGGTGGTTATATGAGATTTGGTTTTATGTTTGCTATCGGACTTATTTGCGCTGCTATAATTATTATGGTTGTAAAAGATAGAAAGTCAAATAAAAAATAAAGATAGCAGATTGCTTCTCTAATTAAATATACAGTGCCATTGGCTGCAAATTTATAATTTACACGGATAACTATTGATAAGCACCAGATAAAAAAATATTTCATCTGGTGCTTATCAATTTGTGTATATAGCTAGACAAAGATCTTAGTTAGTGTATAGAATATATTTTAAAGATATATTATGGAGGTGCTAATTTGAATAAAATATTACTTCTAGAAGATGATGAAGCACTGGCACTTGGAATTGATTTTACTCTTCAAGATGAGGGGTATGAAGTGAAAAGGTGTTCCTGTGTTAGTGAAGCTAAAAAAATTTTTGACAGTGAAACTTTTGATATTGTTATATTAGATGTAATGTTACCAGATGGAAGTGGATATGATGTATGTAAATATATACGTAAAAAAAGTGAGATTCCAGTAATATTTCTAACTGCCTGCGATGAAGAAGTAAATGCTGTTTTAGGGCTAGATATAGGTGCGGACGATTATATAACAAAACCATTTAGAGTAAAAGAATTCATTTCTAGAATCAAGGCAATTTTGAGAAGAACGGAAAAAAACAATTCGGATAAGAGTGATATATTAAAATCCGAAAAAATTGTTTTAAATACAACCAAATTGGAGGCTTATAGAAATGGATGTGATATGTCCCTTTCTATGCAGGAATATAAATTGTTGCTACTTTTTATGACTAATCCCAAAAGAGTTATGAATAGGGAAGAAATACTAGATAAGCTTAGCGATGGAAGTGGAGATTACTTCGATACAAATACGCTTTCCGTATATATAAAGAGGATAAGAGAAAAAATAGAGGATGACTCTTCAAATCCTAAGTATATAAAAACAAAAAGAGGATTTGGATATGAGTGGGATTTGGAAGTTGAAAAGGAGTAAAACATGAGGGAGTATTATGAAAATCCGGAACTTAGGAAAAGTTCCTGTATTATATTGATTTTAGCTTTATTGTCAATACTCATAAGTTCTTATACTATTGATAAGAGTTATGAAAGAATAAAGGATAGTTATGTAGATAATAATGCAGCTGTTGTTGGTAAAATAGTAAAAATTCATCCTGAATTGAAAAATGAAGTTGTAACTATTGTAACGAAAAATAGCAGTGGAGAAGATATAAAAAGTGGAAGAAGAATATTGAAAGATTATGGATATAGCACAGAATTGAATATAGATTTGATGCCTCAATTGGAAAATAATTATAGAAATTTAATTAAAAGTTTACTTACTTCTATGGTTTGTTTTTTTGCAATAGTGTTTTTAACAAATGCTATTTTATATATAAGAATATATAAAAAACTTGAAAGACTTATACTAGCAGCAAAAAATATGTTGGATTATAATTTTGACATAAGAATTTATGAAAATGCGGAAGGTACTTTTGCAAAGCTTGCCTATGCTTTTGATAACATGAGGGTAATTTTAAAAAATAATTTTTCACAAATGCAGCACGAAAAAGATTTTTTAGTTAACACTCTGTCAGATATATCACATCAAATAAAAACTCCAATTTCATCCCTTATAATATATAACGATATACTTTTGAATAGAAAGATAGATGATAATAAGAGAATCGAATTTTTAGAAAATAGTAAAAATCAACTAAATAGAATCGAATGGCTTGTAAAAAGTTTACTCCAACTTGCAAAATTAGATGCAGGTGCAATAAAGTTTAAAATGATAAGTTTAGATATAAATAAAACTGTAATGGAATCTTTAAAATTTTTAGATATAAAAGCAGAAAGTAAGAATGTTAAACTCAATTTTTATCCTGGCAGGGATAAAATTATGTTAAAGCATGATCATAATTGGATAAGTGAAGCAATTGTAAATGTAATTAAGAATGCAATTGAACACACGAAGTCTGGTGGGGAAGTTAATGTGTTTACTGAAGTAAGTCAGGTTTGCACCAGGGTCATAGTTAAAGACAATGGAGAAGGAATACCGAAAGAAGAACTTAAACATGTTTTTGAAAGATTTTATAAGGGAAAGATGAATAAAAGCACTGAATCCATTGGAATTGGTCTTGCCCTTTCAAAATCTATAATCGATGGAAACGGTGGTATGATTGATGTAAAAAGTAAGATAGGTAAGGGAACTGTTTTTACTGTTACTTTTTTAAATACAAATTAAATATAGATTTTTTACGAGAACGTACATAGATTTGTGTAAATCAAATCTAGGTATGTTCTTTTTATGTATGTAGAACTGGTAATAGTGGTAATAATAAGTATAAATAATTTTTGAGAGGAGATCTAAATATGAATATACTGGAAGTACCAGACATTGATTTAAAAAAGGAATTAAAGAAGTGTAATAGTATGGAGGACTTAGTAGGTAAAAATGGACTTATGCAAAGGTTATTTGGAGGCATAATACAGCAGTTTTTAGAAGCAGAAATGGAAGAACACCTCGGAAGAGAAAAATATACAAGGCTGTCTGACGAAGATAAAAACTATAGAAATGGATATAGTTCTAAAAATATTAGGACCAGTTTTGGCCCGGTTAAAGTAGATGTACCAAGGGATAGAAAGTCTGAGTTCGAACCTAAGATAGTCAAGAAATATGAAACTGTTTGCAACGAACTTGATAAGAAAGTTATAGGTTTATATGCACGTGGTATGTCTGTAGATGATATAAAATCAGAGATAGATGAACTTTACGGAGTAGATATATCCCCTGCAATGATATCCAAAATTACAGATAAGGTTATGGATACAGCCCTAGCATGGCAAAATAGAGCTCTTGATCCAATGTATCCTATAGTATATATGGATGCCTTGTATTTTAAAGTCAGAGATGAACATAGAATTGTAAATAAAGCTGCCTATGTTTGTATGGCACTTGATGTAAAAGGCCATAAAGACATACTTGGAATATGGGTTGGCGAACAGGAAGGAGCAAAATACTGGTTATCTGTATGCAATGATCTTAAAAACAGGGGTGTTAAAGATATTTTAATAGCCTGTATGGACGGACTTAAAGGGCTTCCAGATGCAATCAAAGTAGTTTTTCCTGAAGTTAACATACAGAATTGTATAATACACCAGATAAGAAATTCTATAAAATATATACCTTCAAAGAATGTTAAGGCTTTTATGAAGGATTTAAAAGAAGTATATAAGGCAGTTAATGAAACAATGGCAAGTCAGGCATTACAATCACTGAATGATAAATGGGGAGATAAGTATCCTATAGTTATACAGTCATGGCAAAATAACTGGGAAAATCTATCTACATATTTTGATTTCCCTCAAGATATAAGAAAAATAATATATACAACTAATGCTCTGGAAGGTTTCAACAGACAACTTAGGAAATTCACTAAGGTAAGGACGGTATTTCCTACAGACGATTCCCTTCTAAAAGCTCTATACCTGGCAACCGAGCAGATAATGCTTAAATGGACGGCACCTTCTTCAAACTGGGCAAATACACTGGCTCAATTAACCATAATGTTTAAAGATAGAATAGAGCCATATATATAAAGATAAAGCCTGTACTATTTTGTATAAAGATGAATAATAATAGTATTATTGCTAACAATACTATTATTAGAAAGCTAAATCACACTATTATTAGTTATTTCCTAAAAAATAAAAATTACTACAGGAATTTAATCCTATAGTAATTTCCAAATAAATTTTATCCCGTCTATTCTATTTTACACAAATCTATGGATGCTCCCTTTTTTACTTATAGACTTTATGTTTACTCTGATATATTTTTCAATCCTTCAATATCCTTAATATGAAAAGATGATCTGTTAAAATCAATAAGTCCCTCATCTCTCATATGACACATTTCCCGTGAAAGGGAAGGCCTTGAAACATTTAAAAATTCAGCTAATTCATTTCGCTTTAAGGGAAGTTTGAAAGTACTTTTTCCTGATTTTTTATATTGTTCTATTAAAAAGGTACTTATTTTACCTCTCAAGTTTTTGATATTTAAATATTCTACATGTTTGTTTAGCACTAGCGCCCTATTGGATATAATTTTAAACATATTACGGATAAGTGTACGATGCCATGGGCACATGTTTTTACATTCACCTATAATTTTTTCGCCAGGTAAAAATAGAACTGTACACTTATCTTGAGCTTCAACGGTAGCAGGAAGTACAGATTTCCCTGAAAAAACGGCCATTTCGCCAAACATGTCTCCTGGATTCAAATTTGTCATAAACATTCTGTTTCCTGCAGCATTTTCCTTTACTACAACAGCTTTCCCAGCTATTATAATTCCAACGCTTTTAAATTTATCTCCACTTATAGCAATCAAATCATTTTTCTTAAATTGACTGATTTTAGGTTTAATGCAATTTAGCATGACAGTAATATCTTCTTTGGTAATATCTTGAAATAGGCTAATTTTTGATAATATCTCTACATATTTTTCAAACATATAATCACCTTTAATTTGGTAACAGAGGATACCGATTTATTACCATTATTATATTATACTCATCTCATAAAAGCAATTAAAAAATAATAAGGTTATGGGGTGTAAATATGGATAATATGTTTTGTTTTCAATGTGAGCAAACTGCTTGCGGAAGTGGATGTACAAAAGTAGGAGCATGTGGCAAGCAGCCTGATGTTGCAAATAAACAGGATAAGCTTACATGCAAACTTATAGAACTTGCCTATGCTGCTGAAGGAAAAAATAGAGATAAAGTTGCAGATGAAGTTATGATGGAAGGTTTGTTTTCAACTGTTACTAATGTAAATTTTGATGTATCAAGGATTGATCAAATTATAAATACCGTAGAAGTACAAAGTGAAAAATTTGAAGCTGATAGCAAGTTTCATTTTGATGTACTTTGGGATGGAGATACTGATATTGTATCCCTTCGATCTACACTTATTTTTGGAATTCGTGGTATGGCAGCGTATGCATATCATGCCTATAAGCTTGGTAAAAAAGACGAAGAAGTTATGGATTGGTTCTATAAAGGTATGAGAGCAGTTGGGGGAACGCATTCAGTAGAAGAGTGGTTAAATATTTTAATGGAATTTGGCGGTGTCAACTTAAAGTGTATGGCATTATTAGATGAAGCTAATACATCTGCTTATGGACAACCAACTCCTGTAAAAGTGACTACAAATGTTGAAAAAGGTCCATTTATAGTTATTACAGGTCATGACTTATATGATTTAAAGATGCTCCTTGAACAGACAGATGGGAAAGGGATAAATATATACACTCATGGAGAAATGCTACCTGCACATGGATATCCTGAGCTTAAAAAATATAAACATTTAAAGGGAAACTTTGGTACTGCATGGCAGAACCAGAGAAAAGAGTTTGACAATATTCCTGCCCCTATATTGTTTACAACTAATTGTCTTGTACCTCCAAAGGAAAATTATTCAGATAGAATATTTACTACAGATGTTGTAAAATTCCCTGGACTTAAACATATTACGGCAGATGAAAATGGAAGAAAAGATTTTAGTGAAATCATAAATAAAGCACTTGAACTTGGTGGATATACTGAAGATAAGAATTTTACAGGTATAAATGGTGGAAGTGTTCTCACAACTGGATTTGCCCATGATGCAGTGCTTGGTGTGGCAGATAAAATAGTAGAAACAATTAAAAATGGAGGAATCAAGCACATATTCCTGGTAGGAGGCTGTGATGGAGCAAAACCTGGAAGAAACTATTATACTGAATTTGTGAAAAAAGCGCCAAAAGATAGTCTTATATTAACTCTTGCCTGTGGCAAATATCGTTTTAATGATTTGGATTTAGGAGATATTCAAGGTATTCCACGTATTATTGATGTTGGCCAGTGTAATGATGCTTATTCTGCTATACAGATTGCTTTAGCACTTGCAAATGTATTTAAATGTGGAGTAAATGATTTACCTCTTACACTAGTACTGTCATGGTATGAACAAAAAGCTGTATGTATATTGCTTACTTTATTGTCCCTTGGAATCAAAAATATTTATGTAGGACCTTCTATTCCGGCATTTTTCTCATCAAATGTGTTGAATGTTTTAGTTGATAAATTTAGCATAAAGCCTACTACAACAGTAGATGATGATTTGAAAGCTATATTGAAATAAGATAGACTTTCTATATAGGGGTTCTAAACAAAAAATCAACTTATGCTCCGAATATTTTTTACAAACACAAGCACGGTTAAATATTTTGATAAGTCTAAGCAGAAAATTTATAAAAACCTAAGGACTTTTGAAAACTCGTACCTCAAACAATTCAAAAGTCCTAAGTTTTTTTATAAATTTTCCACTAAGACTTATATACAAAATATTTAAATGTGCTTATTTATTGTAAAAATATTTCTATGTATAAGTTGATTTTTAAGTTATAAAACATATATTTGTATTTTACAACCTGCATCAGGATGCTTGTTTGATGAAACCTTAAAGTGTAAAGAAAAAATATATACAATGTAAATATGGAAAATTCATGTTATAATTTTAGAAGTTAGATATGGAGGTTTTATTAATGGGTGAAAGACTATTGATAGTTGAAGACGATGAGGCAATTGCAAACATATTAAAGGAGCACCTTGAAAAGGAAGGGTATGAAGTTAATTGGGCATCAAGTGGCAAAGAGGGGCTAGAAGACTTTAAGACATATGAATTTGCACTTGTAATGATAGATATAATGCTTCCCGAAATGGATGGTTTTACTCTTTGTAAGAATATAAGATGGATAAATGAAGATATACCTGTGATGATAGTAAGTGCGAAGCAAACAGATATGGATAAAGTAAAGGGATTAAAGCTTGGTGCAGATGATTATATAACAAAACCTTTTAGTTTGCTTGAAGTTTCCGCAAGAATTCAAGCGCATTTAAGAAGGTATAAAAAGGTAGATAGAGAATCTACTACAAATGGAATATTAAAATTTAAAAATAGACTTATTATAATACCTGAGGAAAAAAAGGTTACTGTAAATGAAAAAGAAATTCAAATGACTATAAAAGAATTTGAACTTTTAAGTCTTATGGCACAAAACCCAAACAAAGTGTTTTCAAAAGAAGAATTATATCATCATATATGGGAAAGTATGGATGTTGAGGGTAACAATACTGTAACTGTACACATAAAAGAACTTAGAGAAAAAATAGGAGATAGTAGTAAAAATCCTACTTTTATAAAAACTGTATGGGGGGTAGGCTATAAGTTTATAGGAGAAAAAATTGTATAGAGATATAAGTATATAATTACAGCTTTAAAAGTAAAAAATCAGTAGGAGGATAACTATGAACAAGATAATTAACATATGTTTTTCAGAAAGTGCAGAAGGAAGTTTTAAGCATGCTATTAGTACTAAAATACTTCAAGGTAATCAAGAGGTAATATTTTTCCTTGATGATCTTTCACAGGGATCTATAAAAGATGGAATAAATATTGAGAAAAGAATCAATTGGTATAATACTTTTATGAGAGAAAATCAATTTAAACCAGTTGTTGATTATGATATAGATGATTTAAAAGAAAATTATAGTACATTTCATGGTGAAATTTCTAAAGTAGATGCTAGTGATATTTTATATTTATGGTATGGATCTAGTAGAGAGTTTTGTGGAATGTTATATGCTTTAGATATTTTAAAGGATAGAAATTTAGATATATATTTAATAAATGTAAAAGACACAGTTATTAAACGTAAAAAAATTGAATTTAAAGCAATGTCTACTGGAGAAATTATACCAGAAAATATAGAAAAGTATGCAGCAGCTAAAAGAAAGTTGAATTTAAATGAATATAGAGAGCTTCTTGATAAATGGGAATTACTAAAAAAAGATAACTCCATATTACGTGTTATTAAAGATGGAAAGTTAGAAAGTGTAGATGAAAATTATTTTGACATAGATATACTAAAATATACCCCAAAAGAATTTAGAAATCTCATAAGAACAATAGGAGATGTATTAGGCAAAAGTGAAGAAAGAATTTCGGATGAGTATATATTTTGGAGAATAAAAGAATTAATAAAAACAGGGAAAATAGAACATAATGGTAAATTTGAAGTTATAGGAATGAAAATAAAAATAACTGAAGAAGGATTAAAATATTTAGATAGTGACAAAGATGCCATGAGGATTTGGGAAGAGGATAGAAAAGAATCAGAAGAGGAAGAAGAGATTAGAAACAAATATAGACAGCAAGGTATAATGAAAGAAAGAATAGATATGGCAAAAAAATTAAAAGATGTTTTAGATGATAAAACTATAGCAGAAAAAACAGGTTTAAGTATAGAACAAGTTAAAAGCTTGGAGGAAAATTATGGATTATAAGATTATTCTGATACTTGCAGCAGCAGGATTTATAATATGGATAGTTACTGATATAAGCCAAATACGAAGTGAAAATATGAGAATGAATGCAACTTTGAATAGGATTGCTAGAAAAATAGGAGCATTTGACACATTAAAGGATGAATTAAAAAAGCTTATTTTAGAGAATGAAAGAATTAAAGCAATTAGATTGTATAGAGAGTCTACAGGATGTGGGTTAGTTGAAGCTAAGGAATATATTGATAGGTTAAAGGAAGAACTAAATAAGGAGCAAGATAAGTATGAATAATATAATCAATATGTGTTTTTCAGAATGTACAGGAGCAATATTTAAAATTGCCATTAAGATGGGTGAACTGCCAGAAAATCAAAAAGTAATAGTTCTTTCTGATGATCTTTCACATGGACCTATAAAAGATGAAGTAGACATTGAAGAGAGAATTAATTGGTGGAGTACTGTTGATGAAGATGAGTATTTTGCTAATTATGGCGTGGAGGATTTAAAAGAAAATTATAATACATTTCACGATGAAATTTCTAGAGTGGGGAATAGTGATATTTTATATTTATGGTATGGTTCTGGGCAAGAAATCTGTGGAATGTTATATGCTTTGGAACTTTTAAAGGATAGAAAATTGAATGTATACTTAATAAATGTAACAGATACAATTGTTAAACATAAGGATAGTGTGTATTTTGTTAGGAGTGCTGGACAAATTAATCCAGAAGATATAAAGAAATATGCTGAAGTAAAGCAAAAACTGGATTCAAATAAATATGAAGAATTACTAAGTGCATGGGAATTATTAAAAAAAGATAATTCTGTGCTGCGTGTTTTGAAAAATAAAAAAATAAGAAGTGAAGATAAAAATTATTTTGATATAGATATATTAAAATATACCCCAAAGGAATTTAGAAAATCAGCTAGAATTGTAGGATCGGTAATGGGAAATAGTGAGGTAGAAATTTCTGATGAGTATATATTCTGGAGAGTGAAAGAATTAGTTAAGTACGGTAAAATTGATTACAGAGGCAAATTTGGTATTATGAGAAAAATGGAAATAAGGATAGCAGAGAACGGATTAAAGTATTTAAGTACTGATTCAAAGGCTGAGAATGTTTGGAAAAGTAATGAAAAACCTTTAGATATGGAAGAATATACAATAAATCAATATATAGAAGAAGGTAGATTAGAAGAGAAAGTAAATATAGCAAAGAAATTGAAAGATGTGTTGAATGTAAAAATTATAGCAGAAAAAACAGGTTTAACTATAGGACAAGTTAAAAATTTAAAGTAAAATTGAGTTACTAACCAGCTTTTAACAAAATATAAAAAGTTGTATCAAAATGTGTATTTTTGCAGGGTGATATGGCTTTTTTCTTAATTATAAAGAAATTATTAAGTTTTACAAAGAAATAAAAAGTATTTGTATAATGATATTGTACAGGTTAGGAGAAAGATATGAAATTAAAAAAGTGGCTTATATTATCTCATTTAGCAGTTATGCTGACACCTATAATTTTAGCTTTAATCTTGTTTGTAATTATAAATAGTTACAATAAAAATACACAGGTTATGAATTATATATCTACCATGAGCAAATTTAAGGCATACGAGAAAGTACTTGATGATCCTAATATATACGATGGCAGCTCTTTAGTAAATAAAAAATTTGTAATGGATAAAGATAAGAGTTCTGCCGCAATAGAAGTATACAATGCAATGGGTCAGCAGATATATTCCTCAGATGATAACATGTTAGGCTATATTGACAAAAGTGAACTTTATTCTGATCTATATAAAATACAAACAGGGACTAAAGCTAATACCTTGAAAATGCCTGTATTTAAAGATAACATATTAGTTGGTTTTTATAAAATAGTTATGACAAGAGATGACTTTATTCAAGCTGTAAATTATAGGACTGTTTTAGTTATTTTATGTTTCATATTTATGGTTTTAATTGTATTCGCATTAGTAGTAATTCTTTTAAATAAAAAATTTAATAAGCCTATCAAACTTTTAATAGAAGGCATGAACAAATTTGCTGTTGGGGATGAAGATAATTTAGATTACAAATGTAGTGATGAAATAGGAGAACTTATAAACCGCTTTAATAATATGAAAAATGATATTGAAGAGAAAAGAAAAACCATAGAACTTCAGCAAAAATCTAAGGAGTACATGATATCTGCAATATCCCATGATTTAAAAACGCCACTTACTGCAATAAGAGCTTATGCAGAGTCAATGGAATGTGAAGAAGATCTGGATATGAAAGATTTAAAAAATAAAGTTTCTATTATACTTCACAAAAGTGATTATATGAAAAATATGATAGACGATCTAATGATGTACAATCTTCTTACAACAGATTATAAAATGAAGTTTGTGGAACTTGAAGGATCAGAATTATTTGAAATGCTCTTTTCAGGGTATGACAAGCCCTGTGAAAAAAAGAAAATAAAACTTACTTTAAATATAGAAGTAAATGGTAAGTACAATGTAGATGTGAGACAAATGACAAGGGTAATAGATAACTTAATGGCAAATGCACTTAGATATACAAAAGAAGGAGGAGCCATATATATGGGAGCATTTTCACCTGATAAGGAACTTCCTAATTGGCTTGAAATTAATTTCAAAAAGGAGATAAAAATCTGGAAAGAAAAAAGACTCTTTATTTTAATCAAAAATGAAGGAAGTGGAATTAAAGATAAGGAAAAGGAAAAAGTATTTATGCCATTTTATCAAAGTGATGACTCTAGAACTAAAAATATGTGGAAAGGTGTAGGGCTTGGATTAAGTATTGTACAACTTGTAATACAAAAACATGGTGGTGAAGTAAAAGTATTTTCAGAAGAAAGCAGTACTGTTTTTATATGTGCTATACCTATGATTAAAAATTAAATAGATATTGAAGGGAGAAATCTATTATGAAAAAGAAAATTATAGCAATGTTGACTATGGGAATATTAACAGTAGGTATATTTAGTGGATGTGATGGACTAAAAAAGGATACTATAATACCAGGAGATGTTATAAGTAAGGCTGTGACTGCCTATGAAAAGCCTAAATCCTATTACGGAGAGGCAAAGATGGAGAATTATGAAAATGGCAAGGCGGTTATGAATGGTACTATAAAGGAATGGACAGACAATTCAAACAATAAAATAAGAAGACGTATAGAAGTTGACAACGAATCAGGTAAAATGGTATCTACAAGTGATGGAGGCAAAATGCTCATATACATGGAAAAAGAAAAAAAGGCAATGACTATGAAAACAGATGGCGATTTGACTGACAACAGTGTTGATTATAAATCTCAACTTATGAGGGAACTTAATGCAATATCGAAAACTCATACTTTGATTTATAAAGGTGAGGAGACTGTAAATGGATTTAAAACTTACCACATATTTGCTAAACCAAAACATGAAAAGAGTTTAATAGGAGAAGTTAATTTTTGGATAGATAAGGACAATTGGTTTTTGGTAAAAAATACGTCGGAAAATGCTAATACCAAATCAAGTATGGAGTATACAAAGCTTGATTTTTCACCTAAGTTTGATAATAGCTTATTTACCCAAAAGCTCCCTTCTGATGTTAAGATAGAACAGATTGATGAAAAAGTTAATCAAAATAAAATTGATATGAAGCAAGCAGAAAAGATAGCAGGAAAACCTATACTAACTTTAAATGAAAAGTCCGGATATAAATTGAAAAGTATTACCTACTTGGATGCCAAGGCAGTTAAGCACAAAGAGATAAATCAGACCTATGAAAAAAATGGAGCAGAAGCCTTAGTTCTTACAACTATCATTTTTAATGATAACAAAATACCCTCTAAAAAAGATGATTTAAAACTTGATGGAGAAAAAGATATTACTATAAGAGGTAAAAAGGGAACTTCTATGGAGGATACTATAAAAAGTATATCATGGAGTGAAGATGGCTTTAATTATGATATGCTCATACAAGATCCTTCTATGAAGATGGAGCAGGCAAAGAAAATAGTAGAGAGCTTGGAGCATTCCAAGTAAAAAATAAACAGAGACAAGGGATAAATTATACCCCTTGTCTCTATTTCAATGACTTGTAAGAAATTTAAATTATGAGTAAGGTGGCGGCTGTAATAGGAACTAAAAGCATTGCAACCTTTAATATTGGTATAGGTACTCTTTTTGTAAATTTAGCACCTATATAGGAACCTGTTATTGTACCTACTACTACTTCAATGAGGAGATGCATGTCTAAATACCCTAAGTGATAATATCCTGCTCCTCCAGCTAGAGCAATAGGTATAATTACCATCATAGTAGTACCTACAGATTGACGTACTGACATACGTAGAATAAACATCAATCCGATTTGTATAAAACAAGCGGACCCTATGCCAAACAAACCTGAAATGGACCCTGTAACAAGTCCTATTCCACAGGCACGTATCCAGAAACTCATGCCATTAGGTAAAGAATTTTTATCTTCAGAAGAATGTCTCTTTTCTATAATAAACATACGAATCCATAAAATTAAGGCTGACAAATATAACATTCCTGAAGTCATCCATTTTAATTCACTAGCAGGTATAATTGCAGAGAAATTAGAGCTAGTCCAAGAGCCAATAGCTCCGAAAATTCCTACGGCAAGTCCCACTTTTAGTACAGCGTCACCTTCTCTATAGTGGCTAAAAGCTCCAGATATAGATGAAAAAATCATTGCAGCTAAAGCAGTCCCAAGGGACACATGAATGGTAAATCCAAAAATTACAGTCAAAATGGATATTATAAATCCAGAACCACCTGCCCCTACAAATCCAAGTGTAATTCCAACTATGAACATTACAAGTATTATCTGTACTGCCAACGTCATTCCTTCTTTCAAAGTAAATATTCAAAAAACTTAACATAATGTTTGCATTATACCATATTTTAGACGTAATATTAAAGTATGTAATATAACTAAACGATTATTAAAAAGATGATAATTATATTAGGCATTTGAAAGAAAATAGGCTAGCATACTGACTAGTTATTTCTTTGAAAATGCCTTAAGTATAAATTGCTAATAGTTTTAGACCTAGAAACGGAAGGTGTTAATATATGATTGAGTGGTACAAACGCTCCTGGAGTGAAATAGTAAAGGAATTAAATAGTAACACATACTATGGACTTGATGAAGATCAAATTAGCCCTCTTAGAGAAAAGTATGGGAAAAATCACATTGTTATGCCGGATAGTAAAAGTTTGTTTCATCTTACTATGGTGCAGTTTAAGGAAATATGGGTTATATCTTTAATTTTATGCACTGCCATATTTTTCTGTTTAGGTATGTTTATACAGACATCTTTGTCTCTGGTTATAATATTTTTAAATATTTTTGCTGTAGCATTAGAACAATATAAGGAAGAGAGAAATTTTAAAGAGCTGAGGAAATTAAATTTTGGAACAGCCAGGGTAATAAGAGAAGGAAGAACTATGAGGATACCTTTTGAAGAATTGGTAGTAGGAGATATAGTTATAGTTGAACAGGGCCAATTAATACCAGCTGATATGAGAATTATAGAAAGCAATGATTTAAAAATAGATGAATGCTCCGTTACAGGAGAAAGCTTTATATCGGAAAAATATGAATCTAAAATAGGTGATAATGAACTGACACTTTCGGATATGAAAAATATACTATTTAAATCATCTTCCGTTGTTTCAGGAGATGGTACAGGGATAGTTATAGCTGTGGGAATGGATACTCAAGTAGCTAATATGGTAAAACTTTTACTGAAAGAAGAAGCGGACAGGAAATCTTTTGGTTTTAGGCTCAATAAGATTTTTAATACATTTAGTAAAATTTTAATTTTTGGCCTTTTAATTGCTGGAGGAATATCTAATTACATATTTCATCACGAAATTTATTATAGCTTAAGGAGAGTGGCAAATGTATATTTACTCTCCTTGCCTCAGACATTCTCAGTAATAATTTTACTTATGGGAATTATTTTATTTAAAAATCTGGAAAAAAGGAATATAAATTTTAAAGATTTATCTAGCGTAGAAAAACTTTCAGAAATATCAACTGTCTGTACAGATAAAGTTGGGGCTTTTTCTAAAAATAAAATGGATATTGTAAAAGCTTATGGAAGTACTGGATTTATTGATATTAGTGAGGAATCTTTAGAGGATGGCATACATGAAAGTTTGTATAGAATGATGCATATAGGTCTTCTATGCAATGATGTTAAGTCTATAAATGGCAACATAGAAAATTCTAGAGAACATTTAGTAGAACAGGCTCTTATAAAATTTTGCCAACAAAATGGAATGGATAAGAAAGATTTAGACAGAAGACATAAGAGAATATTTCAAATTTTATTTGATAGTGAAAGACGTATAATGACAACTGTAAATAGAATGGATGACAAATATAGAGCTCATGTAAAGGGAGCAACTGATTCTATTGTAGATAGATGTACACATATGATGAAAAATGGTGTAGAAGTTGAGATAACAGAAGAAGATATAAAAGCTATAAAAGATGCAGATATTAGTATGGCTAATGATTGCCTTTATGTGGTAGCATTTGCCTATAGAAATTTCAACTATGAACCAAGTCCTAAAGAAAATATTGAGAGTAATTTAGTTTTTGTGGGGTTAATTGGGTTTGATAATATGCTCAAGGAAAATGCAGTAAATTCTATAAAGAAGGCTCTTTCACTTTCCATTAAACCTATTATAATCACAGAAGATAACAAACTTACAGCTTTATCTGTAGGAAAAAAGCTAAATTTTGTATCTAGGCTTTCACAAATAATTTCTGGTGTGGAGATAGATAATATGAAAGATGAAGAATTTGAACGCATAGGAGGAAAAGTTAGTATTTTTTCTATGATAAATTCTAAGCATAAAGTAAAGATAGTTAAGACTTTAAAAAGTTATGGATATATAACTGCTATAACTGGATGGAAGCTAACGGATTTGCCTGCACTTAAAATGTCTAATGTTGGAATAACTAATACTAAAAGCAACATAGTAAAAAAATTATGTGATATATTTACAGAAAACATGGATTTTATGAGTATTATAGATACCATAGAAGATTCAAGAAAAATTATGCATATGATTAAAAAAATGATTGTTTATATCATAAGTTGTAGTACTGGTTTTTTTGTGTTTTTGATGATAAGTTTGCTATTCGACCTTAATATTCCGAATAATATGATTGTGGAGTCACTCTGCTTCAACAGCGTACTTGTGTTTTTATCATCCCTAGCTCTTATGTATCAGTACAAGGAAGAAGAAGGAGACTATGATACGTATACTATTGATAAAGATATAATTAAAGAAAACGTGAGTTTTATTGTTTTTGGAGGATTTTTAATGGGGGTTTTAGCATTTGGAGTTTTCTACTTTGCTAATATACAAAAAAATAAATTTCCGCTATTTACTTCTATTTCGTTACTAAATACCTGTGCTGTGTTGTTTGTATACAGCTTTTCAAATGAAAAATTCTTCAATAATCTATATTCAAATGCAATTGTAATTATAAATGTTATTGTTCAGTTGATTGGTATATTAGTTTTAGGAAACTTTCAAATTTTATTTGACATAAATTACTGGAAGATATTTTTAATTGGCACTGTCATTTGGTTTATATTTTGTATGGTCTACAAATTTAGTAAAAATGAGTATGTTTAACCTGTTATTTTTTGGATAATATAAAGTAACAGGAGGTGGATTTTTTGACTTTATTATGTTATGATTATTACTACAATAGGTTAAGGAAGATATGAAAAGACCATTGGTGTTTTACTCTATCTCCTTGGCGTTAGGGTCTTTATCTGCTTTAGTATTTTTAGATAATGTTTTTATAGCTGCAGCAATAGCAGCTTCTTTTTTTATAACAATGTTTTATACCTTAAAAATTAAATTTTGTATTTTAAATGCTATTTTTTTTATTTTTGGAGTGGCAAGTTTCAATATGTATTTTAATATACGGCTTCAAAATCCTTCTCAAATTAGGGTAGTGGAAAAGAAAAACTACTATTTTATAGGAGATTGTAGAGGAAGAAAAATTATTTTGGAAAATAAATTGGATAAGTTAAAGGAAGGAGAAAATATAAAGGTATATGGCAATTTTAAAAGAGAATTAAATGCACAAAAAGGTATAATAGGTACTTACTATATAGAAAAATATGAGACTGGAAAACAAGATTTTATATATTCCATATATAAATTTAAAAGAAATATATATGAAAAATTTAAAAAAGTAATAGGTGAAGAAAGAGCAGCTCTTGTTATGGCATTATGCTATGGTGAAACTTCATATATTAGTCAAGATGAAATGCAGAAGTTTCAAAAACTTGGAGTAATTCACGCAGTAAGTGTATCAGGTTTTCATATGGCCATAATATATCAGGTATTGGAGAGTATAGTAGGACTTAAAATAGCTGTGATTGTATCAGCACTTTATGTATTTTTTACGGGTATGGCAGCTGCAACTATGAGATCATTTATAATGATACTTTTATTTAAATTGTCAAAAATATTGTTTAAAGAATATGACAGCATATCTTCTCTCAGCTTGTCAGCTCTGCTTTTAATAGCTGTAAGACCATATTATGTAGTGGATTTAGGATTTGACCTTTCTTTTTTAGCAACTCTTGGAATACTTCTGTACAATAGGAAAATTTATAGAAAACTTTTTATGCTTCCACAAAAATTGGCCTCTAGCATGAGTTTAACTTTTAGTTCTCAAATATTTACTCTACCCTATATTGCATTTACAATTCAAAATTTTAGCTGGGGATTTATGCTTGGAAATTTATTTTTGCTTCCCCTTTTTTCAATTATAGTTGTTTTAGGAAATGCTGCACTTTGTATATGCTTTGTAGAACCTTTATTTAAATTATTGTGTAAAGCTATGGAAGTTATTTTTACTGCCATAGATGGTGCCAACATGGCTGTTTTGAAACTATGTCCTGAAATTATATATTTAAAGTATATAGACGGACTTGCATTTATTGCAGTATTTGTAAGCTTCCTAATGTATAAAAAGGGACATAAAAAATTAAAATATGTTCCAATAGTATGTCTTATTTTAGCGTTTTTAGGAGTTTATGCACCATTTATGAATATAACTTTCATAAATAATGACAATGGAAAGGCCGCAATTATAAAACATGGAATAGATAAAGTTATGATATGCAGCTATGATGACTTCCATTCCAGTTGGATAACAAATATAAAAGACGATCAGTATATAGGAAAAGTAATAACCAACCCCATAAAAAACTTTACCTATATAATAAATAGTAGTTCCTATTTAAAGATAGATGATGATATAAATTCCAAACTTCATGTAAAAAATAAGGAAATCCAAATTTTATTTGATGATGGAAATAAAAATGATACTGAAGTTTTTAATAGAAACAAGTGCATATTTATTCCTAGAATTAAATCTAAAAATAAAAATTCAACTAAAAAGTATGAGAATCCACTAGAAGGCAGTACTTCTTATGTTATAATATTTAATATGATTTTTAAAATACCTACAATATGCGATTAAAATGGAAGTGAGTAAAATTGATAGACATATTTACCTTTGAAAAAAATTTAGAAAAGGGAGATTTGAGAAATTGTTACTTGTTTTGTGGTATAGATGAACTACTTATAAAAGAAAATATAAAAGCTTTAATTAAAAAAGTTATAAATCCTAATTTTATGGATTTAAATTATATGAAATTTGATGGAAGTTCCATTGAGAGTTTTAATCCTGTAATAAATGCCTGTGAGACATTGCCCTTTATGAGTGAAAAAAAAGTTGTGCTTGTATATAGAGCTTCTTTTTTTGGTGAAGATAAAAATAAATTGTCCACTGAATTTAAGACTATACACAGTTACTTAAAAAACTTACCTAAACACTGTATTTTAATATTTTACTATGTATTTAAAAGTAAAAGAGATAAACCAGGAAGAAAAATATATAGTGTTGACAAGGACATTTGTGTTGTAAAAACTGATAAAGTAAAGGGAAAACAGCTGGAAAATAAAGTCCAAGAATTTTTCTATGAGCGTGGAAAAGATATAAAAAAATTAGATTTAAGGATATTCTGCAGCCTTATGAACGAAAATAATTTGAGCATAATAGAAAATGAAGTAGAAAAATTGTGCTGTTACACTTATGGAAGAAATATAGAGAGAGAAGACATGAAAAAGATGTTTTTAAGAAGCGGTGATGAGGATATATTTGATTTGGTAAATGCAATATCTGATAAAAAGATAAAAGACGCACTTTACATGTTAAATGAACTCATGTATAAAGGGTATAAAATAAGTTATATTTTATCTATGGTAGAGAGACAATTCAACCTTCTTTTTAAAATAAAAATGTGCTTGGAAGAGAGAATAACCAAAGAAGAAATTATGAAAGAGTTAAACATAAAATCAGAATATGGTTACAGCATTATGGTAAAACAGAGTAAAAAGTTTACAATAAATCAACTAAAAAAAGCAGTGACATTGTGTTTGAATACAGAAAAAAGAATAAAGAGTTTATCTATAGATGAGAAAACTGAAATGGAACTTTTGATAATAAATACAATTGCATAATAAATAACCGGTTAAAACCGGTTTATTTATTATGCAGTTAATTTATTTAACTTAAAAGCTAATTTAGATTTATTTCTTGATGCTTTATTTTTGTGGATTATACCTTTTGATTCAGCCATATCTAAAGCTTTTACAGCTGCTGTAAAATTAACTTTAGCTTCTTCTACGTTTTTAGTTTCAACAGAAGCTAAGAATTTTTTTATAGTAGTCTTTAATGAAGACTTTATAATTTTATTTCTAAGTGTTTTTGTTTCAATAACTTTTATTCTTTTTTTTGCTGATTTTATATTTGCCATGCTTTCACCCCCTTATTAGTTTTATAGACCTCAACAGCGTTGGGGAAACTTGCTAATGGGTCATTCTATTTAACAAATGATATTATAGCATTAAATTTCAACTACTTCAAGTAGAAAATCTTCATTAATTGTGCATTGTAAATTGTGCATTGTGAATTGTGAATTGAATTAGTGTTGGTATATTGAGTATGAAAACAGCTAATAATAAACTTATCAATTATTTTAAAGTCCTATCAAGTGATTCTTAGACTTAGGTGGAGTTTGCTTAAGAGGAATACATCTCTCCATCTAAGTTTTAGAAGAACTTATCCAGGGGCATACTAGCCGTTATACACAGCATAAGAACTCTAAATTGCTGAAATTCAAGAGTTCTAATATCTCCCACCTGAAGTGGATGGAGTGTTACGGATAGTAGCCATCGGATAAAAATAAAAGTTGAATTAGGAGCGGATAATATGTTTAGTGTGAGAACTGATTTAGCGGTAGAGGCAAGAGAAGTATGTAGAAAAGAAAGAGGAGAAGAAGTTCCAGGTGTAGAGACAGAGGAAAAAATTGAAGATGACATAAAAATAACATATGTGAACATAGTAGATGACGTAGGAGAGAAGGTTATGGGAAAGCCAAAGGGATCTTATATAACTATAGATATGCCTAAGTTTACCCACTACGATGGTGAAATCAGAGATAAGGTAAGTAAAGTAGTTGGAAAAGTATTATCAGGAGTAATAAAAATAGAAGATAGCGCTGCGGTATTAGTTGTAGGATTGGGAAATTGGAATATAACTCCAGATTCACTGGGACCTAAAGTTGTTTCCAAATTAATGGTAACAAGGCATTTAAAGCAGCTTGTGCCAGACAAAATAGATGAAGGTATAAGGCCAGTATGTGTTATATCTCCTGGAGTGCTAGGAATTACGGGAATTGAGACAGGAGAAATTATAAGGGGAGTTTGTGAAAAGGTAAAGCCAGATTTAATAGTATGTATAGATGCACTGGCATCCAGAAAAATGGATAGGGTAAATTCAACAATACAAATAGGTAATACAGGGATATCTCCGGGTTCGGGGATAGGAAACAGAAGAATGGAATTGAGTCAGAAGACCTTAGGAGTTCCTGTAATAGCAATAGGAGTCCCTACGGTAGTAGATGCGGCTACTATGGCTAATGATACTATTGATTTGCTTTTGGATGACCTTATAAATAAAAGTAAATGCGGAAGCGAATTTTATAAAATGTTAAAATCTGTGGATAAGGATGAAAAACAAGGAGTTATACAAGAGATAATGGAACCTTATGGGGAAAATATTATAGTGACTCCTAAAGATGTGGATTTAGTAATGGATTCAATTTCGAAAATAATTGCAGGTGGTATAAACATAGCACTTCAGCCTGCTCTTGATTTAGAGGATATAAATACTTATTTAAATTAATTTACATTTGTGATAATTTTAATTTCCTTTTCATATAAATTAACAGTATTAAATTTACATGAGAGGGGGGAATTGCTTTAAGAAATTTTAAAGCAGTCAAATATTGAATTACAGAAGATTTAATTTTAAAGGTGATCCTAAATTAGAAATGTGTATTTTAATGTTAACGGTAATACTAGTTATCATTTTGCCCTGCATAGCAAAGGCCAATTCATACAGCAGCAATGTAAAGAGAAATATGTTTTATGTTGAAGTCTTAAACTATGCTATGCCAACAGTAAAGACTACTTCTTTTTCTGAAGATGATATGGCAGAAAATTGTTTTTCTATAGGGAACACTATTTTGAAGACTGTAGGATTAGATATAAATAACCCAAAATCTCTTTTAGGAAGAGAGGTGGCTTTTTTAGGACTAGGTTATTCAAAAAATGAAGATATAAGTTTTAATGAGTTTAAGTTAGATGACAAACAGATTAAAAAAAATGGAAGTACGTCTAAATCAAATACTCAAAATGATTTGAATTTGGAAAATAGAGATGTAACTGTGTATAATCCAAAACTTAAAAAAACTTTAGACGTGAGTAAACCTGAGGTACTAATATATCATACCCATACTACGGAAAGCTATAAGCCAGGTGCTGCAAATAGTTTTGATACTACTCAAAATGTATGTGCAGTAGGAGATGTGATAGTAAATGAACTTCAAAATAACTATGGTATATCTGCAATAAATGATAAAACAGTGCATGATGCAGAAGCTTATACCCAAAGTTATTCCAGATCAGCTGTAACACTTGACAAGTATTTAAAAAAGTATGGTGATTTTAAGCTTATAATAGATTTACACAGAGATTCTGTAGATGATAAAAAATCAGTTACAGCCAGGATGAATGGAGAAAATATATCTAAATTTATGTTAGTTATGGCCAGAAAAAATCCTCACTTTGATAAGAACATGGCTATGGCAAATTCTATAATAAATACTTCAAATAAGCTATTTCCAGGACTTTGCAAGGGAGTTTGTTACTATAATTATGGAACAAGGTACTTTAATCAGGATAAGAGCAACAATGCAATATTAATGGAGATTGGGGCAGATATAAACACTTCAGATGAATCCAAAGCCACAGGTAAATATGTTGCTAGAATAATAGCAGAGGTACTTAATAATAAGTGATAAATTTAAAAGTTTTTGTATAAAATTAGTAAAAATGTTCATCCTTATAATAGAAACTTTATGGGTTTAAATCTAGTTTCTATGTGGGGTGATTTTTTTTGAGTAAAAAAGGTATTAGAGTTGTAATAATATTTTGTATTATGATAGTCCTTTTCGGATTTGTGACTATAACAGCAGGATTGCCTAAATATATAAAAGATAAATCTAATTTTAAAATAAATTATACTGTTTCTCCCTTTGATTTTACAGTTGATGTAGGGGAGTATTCACTATGTTTAAATAATAAAATAGTTTATAATTTTGAAAACGGATCTAAACAAGTTATAAATATAGTGGGAGAAAAAGTACATTCAGGTACTTCTTATATTATAAATAAAATTTCAGAGACATTTAAAAATCTAGAAAGTAAGCTTCCTAAATAATGTACTTTTCACTGCATATTTGTTATGATATAATTTACTGTAGTTATTCGTACAGAAAAGCTAGAGATTAATTAAGTAATTGAATCTTTTAACTTTTCATAGGTATTGGAGGAAAATAGTATGCAGAGCGAAAGACAAAAACATATAAGAAATTTTTCTATAGTTGCTCATATAGACCATGGTAAATCTACACTTGCAGATAGATTAATTGAAAAGACAGGAACTCTTACTGAGAGGGAGATGGACTCCCAGGTACTTGATAATATGGATTTGGAAAAAGAAAGAGGAATAACTATAAAGTCTCAGGCTGTTAGACTTATATATAAAAGGCCTTCAGGAGAAGAGTATATACTAAATCTTATAGATACACCAGGACATGTAGATTTTAACTATGAGGTTTCAAGAAGCTTGGCAGCCTGTGAAGGGGCTATTTTAGTTGTGGATGCAACTCAGGGCATACAAGCACAAACCCTTGCAAATTGTTATTTGGCACTGGATCATGATTTAGAGATTGTTCCTGTAATAAATAAAATAGATTTGCCAAGTGCAAGGCCTGAAGAGGTAAAAAATGAGATAGAAGATGTTATAGGAATAGAAGCATCTGATGCACCAACAGTTTCTGCAAAAACTGGACTAAATATAGAACAGGTTTTAGAGGCAATAGTAAGCAAAGTGCCAGCTCCTGAGGGAGATGAGAATGCACCCTTAAAAGCTCTTATATTTGATTCAAATTATGATAGCTATAGAGGAGTAGTTTGTCATATAAGAGTAATGGAAGGCGTAATAAAACCTGGAATGAAGATAAAACTTATGGTTACAGGA
Organism: Clostridium sp. AWRP; assembly: GCF_004006395.2. Taxonomy (NCBI): domain Bacteria; kingdom Bacillati; phylum Bacillota; class Clostridia; order Eubacteriales; family Clostridiaceae; genus Clostridium; species Clostridium sp. AWRP. Next base: position 843,752 of record NZ_CP029758.2, read on the forward strand.
AAAGTGTATGAAGTTACGGAAACAGGAATTTTTGTTCCTAATTTTATGCCAAGAGACGGACTTAAAGCAGGAGATGTAGGATACTTTACTGCATCCATTAAAAATGTAAGAGATGCACGTGTGGGAGATACAGTAACTGAAGCTTCTAGAGAAGCCAAAGAACCCTTGAAGGGATACAGACCTGTTGTTTCGATGGTATATAGTGGTATATATCCCGTAGATGGAGCAAAGTATGGTGAGCTTAAAGATGCACTGGAAAAGCTTCAGGTAAATGATGCAGCATTGTGCTTTGAACCAGAAACTTCTATAGCATTAGGGTTTGGATTTAGATGTGGATTTTTAGGACTTTTGCATATGGATGTTATACAGGAGAGGGTAGAAAGAGAATTTAACCTTGACATAATAACTACAGCTCCTTCTGTTATATATAAGATTGGAAAAACAGATGGTACTGTAATAGAACTTACAAATCCAACAAATATGCCCGAAGCTTCAGAAATAAAGTATATGGAGGAACCTATAGTAAAGGCATCAATAATAACGCCTTCTGAGTATGTGGGAGCAGTTATGGAACTTTCTCAAAATCGAAGGGGAACTTTTAAAGATATGCAGTATATAGAAACTACCAGAGTTTCTTTAAATTATGAAATTCCACTAAATGAAATAATATATGACTTTTTTGATGTATTAAAATCTAGAACAAGGGGTTATGCTTCACTTGACTATGAGTTAAAAGGATATAAAGCTGCTGAATTAGTAAAGCTTGACATACTTTTAAACGGAGAAGTGGTAGATGCATTGTCCATGATTGTTCCAGAAGAGAGAGCTTATGAAAGAGGAAGAGGTATAGCAGAAAGATTAAAGGAAATAATCCCAAGGCAGCTTTTTGAAATACCAATACAGGCAGCGGTAGGTGGAAAAATTATAGCAAGGGAAACAGTTAAGGCTATGAGAAAAGATGTACTTGCAAAATGTTATGGAGGAGATATATCAAGAAAGAAAAAACTTCTTGAAAAACAAAAAGAAGGAAAGAAGAGAATGAGGCAGGTTGGCTCCGTAGAAATTCCTCAGGAAGCATTCATGGCAATACTTAAAACTGAGGATTAGCATATAACAGGAAATTTGTTAAGAAAGTAGGAGTTTGGAAGTGGTTTTATGCAAGATAAAAATGTAGATGTTAAAAAGGCTGTGGCTCTATATATACACATACCATTCTGTAAAAAAAAGTGCCTTTATTGTGATTTCCCATCTTATAGTGGGAAAGAAAAACTTATGGTAAGTTATACAAAAGCACTAGCTAAAGATATAGAATCTATAGGAGATAGAAAAATAAGAACTATATTTATAGGTGGGGGGACTCCCACCTATTTATCATTAGAATCCTGGAATAACATATATGAAGCATTAAAGAAAATAAATGCAGAGGATAATTTAGAATTTACAGTGGAAGGTAATCCGGGTACATTTACAGAAGACAAATTCAAAGTTTTAAGGAAGCTGGGAGTAAATAGACTTAGTATAGGTCTTCAGGCTTGGCAAAATTCTATACTTAAATGTATAGGAAGAATTCATACTTTAGAAGATTTTTTAAAGACATATGACATGGCAAGAAAATTTAAATTTTCAAATATAAACATAGATCTTATGTTTGGACTTCCAGGTCAGACAATAGAAGATTGGAAAGAATCATTGCAAAATGTAGTTAAGTTGAATCCAGAACATATATCTTGTTATAGTCTTATAGTGGAAAAAGGTACTCCATTTTACAATGCACATCAATTAAAAAACTTGAATTTGCCTGGAGAAGAACAAGAAAGACAGATGTATTATTTCACACTTGATTTTTTGTCTAAAATAGGATATGAACAATATGAAATATCCAATTTTTCAAAGAAAGATAGAAAATGCAAACATAATTTAATTTATTGGAACATGGAGGAATATATAGGCTGTGGGGCAGGTGCCCATTCTTATGTAGATGGTTATAGGTATAGAAATACCCCAAATATAGAAGAATATATTTTACAGGGAAATTTGAACCAGTTTTTAAGATTAGATAAACATAAAAATTCTATCTGTGACAGTATGGAGGAATTTGTATTTATGGGTCTTAGAAAAATAGATGGAATTTCTACAGAAGATTTCTATAGGAGATTTAACAAGAATATTTATTCTGTATATGGGGATGTAATTGAAAAGTACATAAAGATGGGTATTTTAATAAAAGAGGGACATATGCTGTACTTAAGCAAAAGAGGAATAGAAGTATCTAACAGTGTAATGTGTGATTTTATATTGACATAATTTCAAGTGAGCTAGATATTTTAAGTAAATCTGAGAAACCTCAATGAATTCTATTTTAAATTATAAAAAACATATTATTTACCTTTAAAATATAGTTATATAGTATTGACAAAAAAAATTATGAGTGATATTTTTTAATCATAGCAATTAGCACTCAACAACAATGAGTGCTAATAAAGAGGTGATATTATGGAAATGGATGAAAGAAAAATAAAAATACTTCAGGCAATAGTAAATGATTATATAAATACTGCTGAGCCTGTTGGATCCAGAACCATAGCTAAAAAATATAATTTAGGTGTAAGTTCAGCTACTATAAGAAATGAAATGGCGGATCTGGAGGAAATGGGTTATTTAGAACAACTTCACAGTTCTTCAGGAAGGATACCTTCCAATAATGGATACAGGTTGTATGTTGACAAATTGATGCAGATACCCAATTTGAGCCAAGAAGAAATGTATATAATAAAATCACAGATTATAGATGCAGCTTTATTTGAGGTGGATAAAATATTAAAGCAGGCTGTTTGTCTTTTATCGGAGCTCACCAAACTTACTTCTATAGTTAGAGCACCTTCAGTTAAAAGGGGTTATATAAAGCATGTACAGTTAATAAACATTGAATCAAGCACCAATATATTATTGGTACTTATAATTGATAGTGGTATTATAAAGAACAATTTGATAAAGGTAGGAAAAACTATTTCAGATGATACTCTTGTTAAATTAAGTAATATGCTAAACATCAGATTAAAGAATTTAAGTGCTGAACAGATAAATTTAGAAGTTATAAATAATTTAAAAAATGATTTCCAAGGATATGAAGACATATTCAATAATATAATTTCTGCATTGTATGATAGTCTAAATAGTGTAGATAATTCCAATATATATACCCAGGGGGCTACAAATATTTTTAATTATCCGGAATATAAGGATATAGAAAAGGCAAGAGAATTTTTATCTATGATGGATAATAAAGATAAAGTTAGCAGCTTACTGAACAGTAATTCAAATATTTCAGTAAAAATTGGTAAGGAAAATTATACAGAAGGTGCAGAAGATTGCAGTGTTGTATCTGCTGTTTACAGTTTGAATGAAAGACCTATAGGTGAAATTGGAGTCATAGGACCTACAAGGATACCTTATTCTAAAGTCATATCGATACTTGCAAATGTAGTAAAGGAAATGAATTATATTTTAAGTAATGCCTATTCTGATGAAAAATAGAATAAATTTTGTAAAATAGGTATAAATGTTAGATTGGAGGAAGTATTTAAATGTTAAAGGATAAAGGTGATAATGTAAAAGACCTTAATGAAGAATGTGAAAATGATTCAGAAAATGAAAAAAAAGATAAAGATAATGAAAGTGTAGATGAAAGCACAGAGGATAATTCAGAAGAGGAATTAGAAGAAACAGAAGATAAAGAGATAAATTTCATGGGAGAATTGAAAAAAGAAAATTCTAAATTAAAAGATGAAAATAAAAAGGTCATAAATGAATTGGATTCTATTAAAGATAGACTTGCAAGAGTTATGGCAGAGTATGATAACTTTAGAAAAAGAACTGTTAAAGAGAAGGACAATATTTATTCTGATGCTTGTAAGGATATATTAAAAGAAGTTTTACCAGTATTAGATAATTTGGAAAGGGCAGTAAATGTAGAAGGAAATGCAGAAGATTTGAAAAAAGGTATAGAGATGACAATGAAACAATTTAATGATGCCCTTTCAAAATTAAATGTAGAGGAAATTCCTTGCGAAGGAGAATTTGATCCAAATCTACATAATGCAGTTATGCATATAGAAGATGATAAATATGATAAAAATTCTATAGTAGAAGTATTGCAAAAAGGATATAAAAGAGAAGACAAAATAATCAGATACAGCATGGTTAAAGTAGCAAATTAAGTTTAAAACATACAAATTAAATTTGTTTGAATTAAATATATGTAAGATAATTTTAAGGCAGTTAAATTTAGGAGGTAAGTTAATATGTCAAAAATAATAGGTATTGATTTAGGAACAACTAATTCATGTGTTGCAGTTATGGAAGGTGGAGATCCTGCAGTTATAGCAAATTCAGAAGGAGCAAGAACAACTCCATCAGTAGTATCATTTCAGGCAAATGGAGAAAGATTGGTAGGTCAAGTTGCCAAAAGGCAGGCAATAACAAATCCTGATAAGACAATAATGTCAATAAAAAGACAAATGGGAACAAACCATAAAGTAAATATAGATGGAAAAGATTATACACCACAGGAGATATCTGCAATGATACTTCAAAAAATAAAGGCAGATGCTGAAGCTTATTTAGGAGAAACTGTAACTGAAGCAGTTATAACAGTACCAGCATATTTTAACGATAGTCAGAGACAGGCAACTAAAGATGCAGGTAAGATTGCAGGATTAAATGTACGTAGAATAATAAATGAACCAACAGCTGCATCACTTGCTTATGGACTTGATAAAACTGATACAAGTCAAAAGATATTTGTATATGACTTAGGTGGAGGTACTTTTGATGTATCCATACTAGAACTTGGAGATGGAGTATTTGAAGTTAAAGCTACAAATGGTGATACTCATCTAGGTGGAGATGACTTTGACCAGAAAGTTATGGACTATATAGCAGAAGATTTCAAAGCTAAGAATGGTATAGACTTAAGAAATGATAAAATGGCACTTCAAAGATTAAAAGAAGCAGCTGAAAAAGCAAAAATTGAACTATCAGCATCTACTCAAACAAATATAAACTTACCATTTATTACAGCAGATGCAACTGGTCCAAAACATATAGATATGAATTTGACAAGAGCAAAATTTAATGAGTTGACTCAAGATCTAGTTGAAAGAACAATTGAACCTATGAGAAAAGCATTAAATGATGCAGGACTTACAATAAATGATATAAATAAGATTATATTAGTTGGTGGTTCTACAAGAATACCAGCTGTTCAGGAAGCAGTTAAGAATTTTACTGGTAAGGATCCATCAAAGGGAGTTAACCCTGATGAATGTGTAGCTGTAGGAGCTGCAATTCAGGCTGGAGTTTTAACTGGAGATGTAAAAGATGTATTACTCCTTGATGTTACACCTCTTACACTTGGAATTGAAACTTTAGGAGGAGTTGCCACTCCACTTATTGATAGAAATACTACAGTACCAACTAAGAAGAGTCAGGTATTTTCAACTGCAGCAGATGGCCAGACTTCAGTTGAAATTCACGTAGTTCAAGGTGAAAGAAAGATGGCTGCTGATAATAAAACTCTTGGAAGATTTACACTTTCAGGAATAGCTCCAGCTCCAAGGGGAATTCCTCAAATTGAAGTTACATTTGACATAGATGCCAACGGTATAGTAAATGTATCTGCTAAAGATAAAGGAACAGGAAAAGAAGCTAATATAACAATTACGGCTTCAACTAATTTAAGTGATGATGAAATAAACAAGGCAGTAGATGAAGCTAAGAAGTTTGAAGAACAGGATAAAAAGAGAAAAGAATCCATAGATATAAAAAATAATGCAGATCAATCTGTATATCAGACGGAAAAGACATTAAAGGATTTGGGAGATAAGGTATCAGCTGAAGATAAGAAAACTGTAGAGGAAAAAATTGAAGCTTTAAAGAAGATAAAGGATGGAGAAGATTTAGAGGCAATAAAGAAAGCTACTGAAGATTTAACTCAAACTTTCTATGGAATTACATCTAAAATATATAGTCAAAATGCTCAAGCAGGACAAAATCCAGGAGCAGATCCCAATATGGGAGCAGGACAAAATCCAGGAGCAGGAGCAGGTTCTCAAGGCTCATCAGAAAAAAAAGATGACAATGTAGTTGATGCAGATTATAAAGTAGATGATGATAAATAATATTTCCTCTTCACGATTATATAATAAGTGTGTATAATGGTAATAGTTAAGGGATGAGTTTTTATACTCTTCCCTTAATTTAAGTAGAGAACCCAAATCTTTGATTTGGTGTGAATCACTTAATCATTTGACCAAAAGGAGAAGGAGTTACACAAATTTAGAACCCAAATCTTCGATTTGGCGTGAATCACTTACTCATTTGACCAAGGGGAGAAGGAGTTACGGAAATTAGAACCCAAATCTTTGATTTGGTGTGAATCACTTACTCATTCGACCAAAAGGAGAAGGAGTTACACAAATTAGAACTCAAAATTTAGTTTAATGAAAATATTTTAGGTGGTGAAAAGTAAAAAATGGCACAGAAGGACTATTATGAAGTACTTGGACTTGAAAAAGGTGCAAGTGATGAAGATATAAAAAAATCATTTAGAAAATTAGCATTGAAATACCACCCAGATAGGAATCCCAACGATAAAAAAGCTGAAGAAAAATTTAAGGAAATAAATGAAGCTTATCAAGTACTCTCAGATCCTCAGAAAAAGGCACAGTATGATCAGTTTGGAACAACTGACTTCAATGGCGGCGGTGATGCAGGCTTTGGAGGCTTTGGAGGTTTTGATTTTTCAGATATGGGAGGCTTTGGAGATATATTCGATTCTTTCTTTGGTGGAGGAGGAGGATTTGGCTCTAGCAGCAGAAGAAGAAATGCGCCACAAAAAGGAGCAGATCTTGAATATACTCTAAATTTGGCTTTTGAAGAAGCTGTTTTTGGAGTAGAAAAGGAAATAAATATAGCTAGAAACGAAAAATGTGAAGCTTGTGGTGGAACAGGAGCTAAAAAAGGAACACAGCCCCATACTTGTGATAAATGCGGTGGAACAGGGCAGATGAGAACTCAGAGAAATACACCCCTTGGAAGTTTTGTAAGTATGAGTACTTGTGATAAATGTGGTGGAAAAGGAACTATAATAAAAGATCCTTGTCCAGAATGCAGGGGAAAAGGTGCAGTAAGAAAACATAGAAAGATAAAAGTGAGGGTTCCAGCAGGAGTAGATAATGGAAATATAATTCCATTAAGGGGACAAGGAGAAAGTGGAAAGAATGGTGGACAGTCAGGAGATCTTTATGTAAATATAAGGGTTTCATCTCATTCTAAGTTTAAGAGAAAGGGATTTGATATATATACAGATACACATATAAGTTTTGGTAAAGCTTCCCTTGGAACTAGTTTAAAAGTTGCAACTATAGATGGGGATGTAAAGTATGATGTACCATCAGGAACTCAATCAGGAACTGTGTTTAGGCTTAAAGGTAAGGGTGTCCCTAGGGTTAATGGCCATGGTAGAGGTGATCAATACGTAAATGTAATTGTTGATGTACCTAAGGATTTAAATGAAAAGCAGAAAGAAGCTATTATAATGCTTATGGAAGCAAGTGGAGAAGTACCTGCAGGAGAAAGTGGAAAAAAATCTATCTTTGATAAACTTAAACATCACCACTAATATAATTAATAATTAAGCACATGGAATTATAGAGCTTCTAAGCAAAAAATAAACTTATACTCCGGATATTTTTTACAACCTTCAGCTCGTTAAATATTTTGATAAGGCTAAGAAAAAAATTTTGAAAAATACTGAGAACTTTTGAAAACTCGTGCCTCAAACAATTGAAAAGTTCTAGATTTTTCAAAAATTTTTCACTAAGCCTTATATACAAAATATTTAAAAGAGCTTCATTATTGTAAAAATATGCCTGCGTATAAGTTGATTTTTAAGTTAGAAAACCTATATAGGATTTCCAATTGAAGTTTAAACTTATTAAAGTCTTTAACGTGATGAAATTTGTCATTATATAATGTGATATAAGTCAACTTTCAAATTAGAAACTCTATAGTATCAATGAATCTTACTTAGTGGGAAAAGCAGAGAACTTAAATCTTTGATTTAAAATGAATCGATTTCTCTTTAGAGTTTTGTTTCTCCCACTAAGTTTAGATGAATTATCTAGGGGCGTAGCTACTGTTATCTTCCACTTTGATAGAAGTGGGAGCGTTACAAGTAGGTAGCCATCAGATAAAATTTTGTATAGGAGGAAACCTATGGACAAAGAATGGATAGAAGTCTCAATTACTACTAGCAGTGAGGCAGTAGAGGCGGTTTCAGGAATACTTTACAATACTGAAGTTAAAGGTGTATCTATAGAAGATTCTCAGGATGTAGAATTTAAAAAAAAGCATCCAGAAGATTGGGATTATTTTGATGAAAGCTTGCTCAAAATAAAAGATGGAACAGCAGTAGTAAAAGGATATTATAGGCAAGATAAGAACTTAAATGGATATTTAAAATACATAAAAGATAGCATAAATAACTTAGAAAGTTTTGGCATAGATAAAGGAAAAGGTTTAATTACAGTATCTAAAGTAAATGAAGAAGACTGGGAGAATAAGTGGAAAGAGTACTATAAGCCTTATAAAGTTGGAAAAAATATAGTAGTAAAACCAATATGGGAGAATTATGAAGCAAAAAAAGATGATATAATAGTAGAACTTGATCCAGGTATGGCTTTCGGTACTGGCACTCATGAAACTACAAAAATGTGCATAAAGGCATTAGAAAAATATATTAAACCTGAATATACTGTATTTGACATAGGAACTGGTTCAGGTATACTAGCAATAACTTCTTCAAAACTTGGAGCAAAACAAGTTACAGGAGTGGATTTGGATCCTGTAGCTGTAAAATCTGCGTCAACAAATGTTGGATATAACCATATTAAAAATGTAAACATACTTCACGGAGATCTTATGGATGTAGTTAAAGGCAAGGCGAATATCGTAGTTGCCAATATAATTGCAGATGTTATAATTTTTTTAGCTGATGGAGTTAAGAATTTTATGCTTCCAGGAGGAGTTTTTATATGCTCCGGTATAATATTAGAGAGAAAAGAAGAGGTAGTTGATAAATTAAATAAAACAGGATTTAAAATAGAAGAAATAAATGAAGATGGAGAATGGGTGTGCATAGTAGCATCAGTGAAATAGGTGGTATGTTATGAATAAATTTTTTGTGCCTCAGGAAGATATAAATTTTAATACAGCCTATATTAGGGGCGAAGATGTAAAACATATACGAAAAGTACTTAGACTTAAATGTGGAGACAAGATAAACATAAATAACTGTAATGGAAAAGAATTTTTAGGTGCTATAGAGAAAATAGATAAAGATGAAGTTGTGGTAAATATTATAGAAGAACTTACTCTATATAACGAAAGTAAGATTAAAATTTATCTTTTTCAAGGGTTACCTAAGTCCGGTAAAATGGATTTAATAGTACAGAAGGCTGTTGAACTTGGAGTTTATGAAATTACCCCTGTTGTTACAAGTAGAGTTGTTGTAAAAAACGATTCAGGAGAATTTAAAAAGGTAGATAGATGGAATAAAATTGCTAAGGAAGCTTGTAAGCAGTGTAAGAGAAGCATAATTCCTAAGGTTAATGTTCCAATTAGTTTCAAAGAACTTTTAAGTGAAGGGGAATGTATGAATCTTATAGTGGTTCCCTATGAAAATGAAAGTAATGTAGGTATAAAAAAAATAGTAAATTCTATAAAAGATAAAAGTAATTTAGAGAAAATAGCTATTGTGATAGGACCTGAAGGTGGATTTGAAGAACAAGAAATAGATGAACTTAAAAATATAAACTCTCATATAGTTACATTAGGGCCAAGAATACTTAGAACTGAAACGGCAGGTTTTGTATGCATATCGCTTATCATGTATGAATTAGGAGATTTAGGAGGTCTTTACTAGGTGAATTCAATTAATGAAAAAAAATTTGATTTAACCCTTGATAACAAAGAATTCTTTAATGCTTATGGAAGAAATAAAAAGGTAGGTATGTCTACTTTAGGATGTAGGGTAAATCAGTATGAAACTGAAGCTATGGCTGAAAAATTTATACAAGAGGGATATGATATTGTAGACTTTGAAGATTATGCAGATGTGTATGTAGTAAATACTTGTACTGTAACCAATATGGGAGATAAAAAATCTAGACAGATGATACATAGGGCTAGGAAAAAAAATAATAATGCTGTAATTGCTGTAGTAGGGTGTTATTCTCAAATTGCACCAGACAAAGTATCGGAAATAGAAGGGGTAGATGTAGTCCTAGGAACTAGAAATAAAGGAGACGTAGTATATTGGGTAAGTAGGGTCTCTTATGAAGGAAAAAAAATAGTCAAAGTAAATGACGTATTGAAAAATAAAACATTTGAAGACTTAAAAATAGATGAATACCAAAAGAGAACGAGAGCTTTTTTAAAAATTCAAGATGGGTGTAATAGATTTTGTTCTTATTGTGCAATACCTTTTGCCAGGGGAGCTGTGTGCAGTAAGTCTCCAGATAAAATAATTGAGGAAGTAGAGAAATTATCTCATAATAATTTTAAAGAGATTATACTTTCAGGTATACATATTGCATCTTATGGTACAGATATAGATGGAGACTGGAATCTTTTAAGAATATTGCAGGAAATAGATAAAGTAAAAGGCATCGATAGAGTTAGAATTGGATCTATAGATCCTCAATTTTTTACAGAAGGCGTTATAGAGAAAATATCAAAATTAGAAAAATTATGTCCTCATTTTCATCTTTCACTTCAAAGTGGGTGCGATGAAACTTTAAAGAGAATGAACAGGAGATATACCACTTCAGAATATGAAAAAATAGTATATGATATAAGAAGTGCCATAGAAAATGCATCTATAACTACAGATATCATAGTTGGGTTCCCTGGAGAAACAGAAGAAGAATTTAATAAAACTTACGACTTTTTAAATAGAATAGCTCTTTCCAAGATGCATGTATTTAAATACAGCAGGAGAAGTGGGACTAAAGCTGCAGATATGCCTGGACAGGTAGATGGTAAAACTAAGGATGAAAGAAGTAGTAAGATATTGGAGCTAGATGAAAAATTAGAAAAGAAGTTTATGAATGAGTTTTTGGGATATAATATGGATGTACTCTATGAACAAGAAACTCACAATAATGGAATATGCTATGAAGGCTATACACCAAATTATATAAAGGTAATAACAAAGTGTGAAAAAGATTTAGATTTGGAAGGAAAAATCTTATGTACACAACTTGAAAGTACAAAAGATGGATATATAGAAGGAAAATTAAAAAAATTTATTTGACTTTAGCAGGATTTTATCATTAATTATTGAATATTATACTGTTAAGGGAGGTGAAATTTATGGAAGACTGTATTTTTTGCAAGATAATAAAAGGTGAGATTCCATCTGAAAAAATATATGAAGATGATATGGTACTAAGTTTTAAAGATATAGAACCAGCTGCACCGGTACATGTACTTATAATACCTAAGAAACATATAGGAAGTATAAATGATCTTACCGAAGATGATTCTAAAATAATTGCTCATATATATTTAGTTGCAAAACAGATTGCAACTAAACTTGGTATAGATGAAAAAGGATATAGAATTGTAACTAACTGTGGAGAAGAGGCAGGACAGACAGTACATCATGTTCATTTTCATTTATTAGGCGGTAGATCGTTTGCATGGCCTCCGGGCTAAAATTTAGAACAATTTAAGAGTTATGAAATTGTTGACAGTATCGAAAGGTTTATTGTATAATGGCTATGTGCTATTTGACCCATGTTAACTGTATTTGATTTTTTAAATTGAATTGAGCTAGCGGAGGGAGGGAGATAATATGTCAGAAATAAAAGTTGGAGAAAATGAAACTATAGAAAGTGCATTGAGAAGATTTAAGAGAAAATGTGCTAGAGCTGGTGTTCTTTCAGAAGTTAGAAAAAGAGAACACTATGAAAAACCAAGTGTAAAGAGAAAGAAAAAATCAGAAGCTGCAAGAAAGAGAAAATTTAAATAGAATTCTTTGAAAGAGGGTATTAACTGGTAATGTCTCTTAAAGAAAGATTGCAAGAAGACTGGAAGAATGCTTTAAAATCTGGAGACAAATTTAAAGCAAACACTATAAGTATGGCTAAAGCGGCTGTTTTGTTGGTAGAAAAAACTGATGGAAAAAAACTTGATGATGAGAAAATTATAGATATAATAGCAAAAGAAGTCAAAGAGAGGCGCGAATCTATACTTGAATTTGAAAAAGGGAAAAGGCAGGATCTAGTTGAAAAAGCAAAATCTGAAATAGATATCTTGTTGGAATACCTTCCTCAGCAGTTAAGTAAAGAGGAAATTTCCGAAATTATTCGGAATGCAGTTAATGAAGTGGGTGCAGAAAGTATTAAAGATATGAAAAAGGTTATGGCAATTGTTATGCCTAAAACTAGGGGCAGAGCAGATGGCAAACTTGTAAGTCAAATAGTAAAAGAACATTTAAATTAAATGAGTAAAAGGTTGAGATTGTATCTCAACCTTTTTTTACTTCCGGTGTGCCTCAAAGATTGTAATTATATATCTAATAAACTTAGGAACTTTCTGTAATTTATTATATACATATCTCATAAATTATTAGGAGTAAGCTAATATATATAAATTCTTAGAGGTGATACTATGGGAGACAAGATATATAATGCAAAACGGAATATTGCAGATAAACTGGATTTGCCCGGAGATATAATATTAAATATGCCCCAAATCAAAATTACAGGAGATAATGAAATAATAATTGAAAATCATAGAGGTATTATAGCATTTGATGAAAGTCAAATAAAAGTTAATTCAGGTATAGGATTGATATCCATATATGGAAGTAGGTTTGAAGTGCTTTTTATGGGGGGAAGCACTATAACTATAGGAGGAAGATTTACATCTATAGTCTATGAAGGAAACAAGTAAATTTAGTTTTAAAAACTATAGAAGCGGAATAATTTTATTGGAAATACAATCCCTTATACCTGAAAAATTTATTAACGTTATGTGGAAAAATAATATCTACATAAAAAATATTAAAAAGAAAAGTATTACAACTATGACTTTGGAGATAAATTTAAGAGATTATGATAAGATAGAGAATATAGCAAGAAGAACTGGAACTAGAATAAAGATAATAAATAGAAGGGGCCCTATATTTTTTGTAATTAAGCTTAAGAGAAAAATAACTTTAGTATCCGGAATAATTTTATTTATAGGAACAATATATTATTTATCTACTTTTATATGGAGTGTAAAAATAAATTCTGAAGAAGGATTGCCTCCTTATATAATAAGACAGCAGCTTAAATCTTATGGAGTAAAGCCAGGTATTAACAAAAATAAAATAGATGTATATAAAATAGAAAAAGATTTAGTAAAAGATAATGATAATATAATGTGGGCGAAGGTGAGGGTACAGGGTTCTGAATTAAATGTAAGTGTAGTTCAGAGAAAATCACCTCCTAATATAGTTGAAGAAAACACTCCTTGTAATTTAATAGCTAAAAGGGATGGAAAAGTTGTAAGGGCATATACCACTAAAGGAACTGTTGTTGTAAAAATAGGGGATGATGTAAAAAAGGGACAGTTACTTGTAAAAGGTGAACAAGGATTAGAAGGATCAACCTACAGTGTTCATGCTGCAGGATATATTATATGCACGACTACCTATGATGCATCTGAAACTGTAAAAGTAAATAATATAAAAAATGAAAGAACAGGTAAGAAAATAGAAAATTATTATATTAATTTCATGGGAAAGAAACAGTATCTAAAAAAAGATAATAATAAATTTAATAAATATGATAAAATAGAGGAAAGTAAATTCATCTTTGGAAAAGAGACTTATTTTGAAGTTAAACAAGTTACAGTAAAAGGAAATCTTCAGAAAATAGTAAAAGACACTGGAGAAAAACTTTACAATAATATATCTTGCAATTTGGATAAGTCTATAAAAATTGTAAATAAGGTAGTTACTTATGAAGGTCAGGACCCTTGCAAGGTTAAAGTACAAGTTACAGCAGAAGAAAACATAGCCATTCCAGATACAATTACAAATTAGGGGTAAAATATAACTAAAGATTATATCAATGAATCTTACTTAGTGGGAAAAGCAGATATCCCAAATCTTCCATTTGGTGATAGTCGCTTTCTCTTTAGAGTTTTTGTTTCTCCCACTAAGTTTAGATGAATTATCTAGGGGTGTAGCTACTGTTATCTCCCACTTTGATAGAAAAGCAGATATCTCATTTGATTTGGTGATAGTCGCTTTCACAGAGTGCGTGGGAGTGTTACAGTAGGTAGCCATCAGATAAAGAAGTTACGTATAAAATGAAGAATAAAGGGTGAGCTTAATTGAAAAAACTATCATTAAAAAAGGTTTTTTTACAAGAAAAAGTTAATAAAATAATTGTTTTTATGATAAGTTTTATATTTATTTATTCGCTACTTGTAACTGGACTAACGACAAAAAAATATAACTTGAAGGAAGGAGATATTGCCAAAGTCGATATAAAAGCACCAAGGGAAGTTAAGGATGAATTATCCACAGAAACGCGCATTCGACAGGCAGAGGATTCTGTACCAATTCAATACAATAAAAAACCTGAAGTGAAAACTGGAGTTATCAGTAAATTAAATAGTTTTTTTTCTAAAATAGATCAGGTAAATAGCTCACAATTGGAAGAAAAGGATAAAATACAAAAATTAAAAAGTGCAGATAATATAGGATTAGCAGATGATGATTATCAGGATATAATAAAGTTGAATAAAGATGAATTAAAACAGCTTCAGGATTTTTTGCAAAAATCTCTCTCAGATATGTATGATAACAATAATATAAGTGACAATACGCAAAGGGATAATAGAGAAGATATAAAAAAGGCTCAGGAAATTATATTGCTGAAAGTCAGTACCTCTAATAGTTTGTCAAAAAATTTAAAGGACATAGCTACTAAAATAGGATATTCTCAAATTTCACCAAATTTCTTTTATGATAAAGATAAAACAGAAGAACTTAGAAAAGAAGCTGTAAAAAAAGTCTCACCAGTTATAATAAAAAAGGATCAAATTATAGTAAAAGAAGGCGAACCTGTAACAAAATATCAAATAGAAGTATTAAGAGACTTAGGACTTCTAAATAATAGTTCACATTTTCAATGGCACATTTATATTTCATTAGGTGTACTGATTCTTTTAGTATTGGTATTGGAATGGACATATTTTTTCATATATTGTCCTAAAATATATAATGACTTAAAAATGCTTATAATGGTTAATATATTGAGTTTATTAGCTATATTGATGGCTAGAACCATTGGTATAATTTCTACGTTCTTAATACCACTTACATTTGTACCTATGATAGTGTCACTTCTTGTTGGAAAAAAAGTTTCACTAGTAATAAGTACTATTAATTGTGTTTTAATAAGTGTGGCTGTACAATTTAGTCTGGATATAACAGTGTTAGCTGTGGTAAATGCTGTAGTAGGAGCTATTATCCTTAAAAAGATGCAGCAGAGAATGGATATATTATTTTCATGTTTATATATGACAGTTATAAATGTTATACTTACTTTTTCAATGGGATTTTTAATTAGTGATAATATGGTAGACGTAGTTGAAAAGGCAATATATATTGGAATTTCAACTATAATTTCTGGAATTTTAGTTATAGGTTTTTTGCCTCTTTTTGAAGGAGTATTTAATATAGTTACAACTATAAAACTTTTAGAACTATCTAATCCTAATAATCCACTTCTAAAGAGGTTGCTCATGGAGGCACCGGGAAGTTATCATCATAGTCTACTAGTTGGAAATTTAGCAGAAGTAGCAGCAGAAGAAGTAGGTGGAAATCCACTTTTAGCCAGAGTAGCGGCTTATTATCATGATATAGGTAAAATAAGAAGACCTTATTTTTTCAAAGAAAACCAACTGGGAAAAGATAATCCTCATAACAAGTTAACTCCTAGCTTAAGTGCTTTAATAATAATATCTCATGTTAAAGACGGAATTGAAATGGCTGGGGAGTATAAGCTTCCTAAAATAATAATAGATGCGATACAGCAGCATCACGGCACATCACTTGTAAAATATTTTTATGTTACTATGAAAAATTCAAGTGAAAAACCAGAGAACGTGAAAGAGGATGATTTTAGATACCCAGGGCCAATACCTGAGACTAAAGAATCAGGTATAATAATGTTAGCAGATGGTGTAGAAGCCGCTGTAAGATCAATAAATGATCCAACTGAGGATAAAATTGAGAAAATGGTAGATAACATAATTAAAGACAGATTAGATGAAGGACAGCTTAATAATTGTGAGCTTACTTTAAAAGATATAGGAAAAATAGAAGTTGCATTTATAAAAGCGTTAAAGGGAATATATCACCATAGAATAGAATATCCTGAGGATAAATTTTCTCAAAAATCTATCAATCAATTAAAAAGTTCTACTTAAAGTAGAACTTTTGCATACTAAATTTGGAGGAACATAAATGATTTTTATAGATAATAGACAAAATAAAATAGAAGTAACACAGGAGTTAGAAGAAAATATAAAAGGTGTAATACAATGTGCTTTAAAAGAAGAGAATGTAAATATTCCTTGTGAAATAAGTGTTATTTTTATAGATAATGAAGAGATAAAAAATATAAATAGGGAGAATAGAAACATAGATAAGGTAACTGATGTATTATCTTTTCCAATGTTAGAGTATCCAGAAGGCAGCGTATTTAAACAAGTATATGAAAATTATGAATTTGAAGAAAGCGATATGGATGATGGAAATTTAGTATTAGGTGATATAGCACTTTCTCTTGAAAAAGCAGAAGAACAGGCTCAGGAATTTGGGCATTCATTTTTAAGGGAAGCTTGTTATTTAACAGTACATTCAGTACTTCACCTTTTAGGATATGATCATATGGAAGAAAATGATAAAAAGATTATGAGGCAGAGGGAAGAGAAAATTTTAAGCGGAGTTAAACTGTAATAATCTATATAAGTTAAAATTATATAAAATGGGGAATAGAAATGAAGGTTAAAAAGCTATTGGATAGTTTTAACTATGCTATTGAAGGTATAATATATTCTGTAAGAACTCAGAGAAATATGAAAATACATATGATAGCAGCTCTTTTAGTATTAGTTATATGCTTTATTTATGATTTAAGCAAAATGGAGATATTAGCCGTAATAATAACTATAAGTATTGTTATTATTACGGAACTTTTTAATACAGCTGTAGAATCTGCTATAGATGCTACTATAAACTACTATCATCCACTTGCTAAAATTGCTAAAAATGTGGCTGCTGGTGGAGTACTAATGGCTGCTGCAAATGCTGTTGTGGTAGGATATATAATATTTTGGGATAAACTAAAGTATATTAATTTTATAGTCATGAGAAAGGTAAAAAGCACAAATCCTTATGTAATATTTATAATACTCGTAATTGTATTTATAACTACAATAATTATAAAGGCAATTTTTGGCGAAGGAACTCCATTAAAAGGAGGAATGCCAAGTGGTCATAGTACCATAGCTTTTTCTATAGCTACTACTATAGCACTTATATCAGAGCAATTAGCCGTGGTAATATTAAGTTATCTTTTGGCATTTATAGTGGCGCAAAGCAGGGTGGATTCAGATACTCATTCAGTTATAGAAGTAGTTTGTGGAGGAGCATTTGGTGTTTTAATAACTGTATTTCTTTTTAGAGTATTTGGTTAAAATGAGAATTTAAATATTATATTTATATGTTTTTTAGGGGAATAATATGAATTATGTAGACAAGTAATTTTAGAATTTTCATTAGAAATATGGAAAGTATACTATTTAAGAAATATGAAAATTTGCATTATAGAAATATAGAAAAAATTTTAGTAGAAACTTTTACAAAAAAGATTTAGAAAATAAGGAGAAAATTTATGTTTAAATCAGGATTTATTACAATAATAGGAAGACCTAATGTGGGAAAATCAACGCTTTTGAATAATATAATGGGGGAAAAGTTGTCTATTGTATCTTGTAGACCTCAGACTACTAGAAACAGTATACAGACTATTCTAACAGAGGATGATTTTCAGTTGGTTTTTGTAGACACACCAGGTATACATAAGCCCAAACATAAGCTTGGGGACTATATGGTTAAAGCTGCTGAAGATTCCATCAAAGATGTAGATTTGGTGCTTTTTTTAACTACTCCTGAATTAGAGACAGGCAAAGGGGATTTGTATATTTTAGAAGAACTTAAAAAATGTAACGTACCTGTGTTTTTAGTTTTAAATAAAATAGATGAAAATCCAGAACAGAGAGTGGCAGAAACTTTAAAAAATTATTCAGCTATATTTGATTTTGCCGAGGTAATACCTATATCTGCATTGAAGAAAAAGAATGTGGAAGAATTAATAGAACTTATGGTAAAGTATATGCCTGAAGGACCTAAATATTATCCGGATGATATGATTACGGATAAACAGGAAAAGTTTATAGTGTCTGAGATAATTAGGGAAAAGGCACTTAGGCTTCTTTCAAAAGAAGTTCCACATGGAATAGCAGTAGAGATAGACTCAATGAAAAAAGACTCAAAGGAAATTTACAATATAGAAGCTACATTACTCTGTGAAAAAGATTCCCATAAGGGTATAATTATAGGTAAAAATGGTGCTATGTTGAAGAAAATTTCAACTTATGCGAGGAAAGATATTGAAAAATTTTTAGATACTAGGGTCTATTTAAAGGTATGGGTTAAAGTTAAGAAAGAATGGAGAGATAGTGATAGATTGTTAAAAGAATTAGGATATAAATAGTATGGGAATTTATTTTAAAATAAGGACATAATATAATTAGAACTGTAGTGGGGGATGATTTTCTGAACATATTCAAAACTAGAGCTGTCATAATTAAAACTCAAGATATAAAAGAGTCAGATAAACTGGTATGGCTTTTTACTGAAAAATTAGGCAAAATAGCAACTATAGCTAGAGGATCAAAAAGTAGTAAAAACTCTCTATTTTCTACTACACTTCAGTTTTGTTATGGAGATTACGTAGTCTATAAAGGTAAGAACTTGTATGTAATAAATGAAAGTAGTTTAATAGATTCATTTCAAGATTTATTAAATGATTTAAATGATTTAACTTATGCTTCTTATTTTTGTGAACTTACGGATATAGCAATGAATGACGGTGAAACTAGCAGTGAATTATTTAGATATCTGGTTACTTCTTTTTATCTTGTAAGAAGTCATGGAGTTGATGTAGAAACTTTAGCCAGAGCATTTGAACTAAAAATTTTACAGATTACAGGATATGGTCTTAATTTTGACTATTGTGCTCTATGTAGGAAGAAAATTGCATCTTTTGATTATTTAAATCTTCAGTATTTGGGCGGTGTCTGCAGTGAATGTGAAAAAATAAATGGTATACCTATAAAATATGCTACTTCGAGTGCCCTCAAATATTTGTCTAAAATTCCTTTAGAAAATGTATATAAGGTTGTATTATCAGAAGATGTAAAAAAGGAACTATATAAAATTTTAACATTAATTATTTCTCAAAACTATTTTAGAAAACCTAAAAGTTTAGACGTTTTGAATTGCCTTCAAAGTTTTGAAAAAAATAAAAATTGAAAAGGAGAGAAAATTATGAGTGAAATAACATTAGAAAAAATTGATATTATAAGAGAGAGAACTGGGGTAACTTACGCCGAAGCAAAGGAAGCTTTAGAAAATTGTGAAGGAAATGTAGTTGATGCACTTATATATATAGAAGAAACTGAAAAATCAAATAAAGATAGTATGTATACTACAAAAGACGAATTTCTTGATTGGTTAAAAGATTTGGTTAGAAAGGGAAATGTAACTAGGATAAAAATAAGAAGAGAGGATAGAACTGTACTTGATATTCCAGTAAATGCAGGTATTGCAGCTACATTAACAGCACTTGTATGGCCTCCACTTATAGCTATAGGAATATTGACTGCTGTGTTTACAAAACTCAGCATAGAAATAATAAAAGATGATGGAAGTGTAGAAGTAGTAGATAAAATAATAAAAAGTGGAGTAAAGAGCACTGTAGATGATGTAAAAGATAAAGTTTTTAATGCAGCATCTTCTGTAAAAGATAAATTTACTAATAAAAACGAGGATGAAGATAAAAACACATACAAGTATACTGTAAAATTTGATGACATTGATGAGGATGAAAAAGGATATGGAGAAAATGAGGAAAAAAGTAATGATAAACAATAAATTTTATTATTAAGTTGTATTTAAAAGATATTTTGTGTTCAACTCATATACAATTTAAAATATATTGACAATTTTGAATAAAACAAAGAAGAGTATATTATTAATTTGTATATATGTGGTATAATAGCTTTAAGAATACAGTTATGGACTGTAAATTCCTCTTAGTAAATATTTTTACAATTAATTGGTTTACTATGAAGAGAGAGGGTGGACATCATAAAATTATCACCAAGGCAAGAAAAAATAATAGAATTAGTAAAAGAACATGCACCAATAACAAGTGAACAGCTTGCGTCTAAGTTGAATGTCACAAGGGCAGCTTTAAGACCTGATTTAGCTATACTTACAATGACAGGCATATTAGAGGCAAAACCAAAGGTTGGATATATATATTCTCAAAAACCTTCTTACAGTTTATTATATGATTATATAATGGAGATAAAAGTAAAAGATATAATGTCAAAACCAGTAATGGTAGATGAAAATACTACTGTGTATGATGCAATACTATACTTGTTTTTAAATGATGTAGGAACTTTATTTATAGAAAACAATGGTGTTTTAATAGGAGCTGTTTCTAGAAAAGATTTTATAAAAATAGCTATGGGCAGTACAGATATGCACAAAATACCTGTAGGTGTAATAATGACAAGAATGCCCAATATAGTATGTGTGCAGAAGGATGATCCTGCATATTTAGCAGCTCAAAAAATAATGGAGCATGAAGTAGATAGTCTTCCAGTAGTAGAAAAATCTTATGATAAATCTAAAAACGAAACATTTAAAATTATAGGAAAAGTATCCAAAACCAACATAACAAGACTTTTTGTAAAGATAGGAGAAAGTAAATAAACCGATTATTCAGGTAAATCCTGTTAATATACAAAAATGTTAAAAACTTTATAAGGGAGATGTTTGTATGAATGCTAAGAAATACGTTTATCTTTTCAATGAAGGAAATGCTGGCATGAGAAATTTACTTGGAGGCAAGGGAGCTAATCTTGCAGAAATGACCAATCTTGGTATACCTGTTCCTGGGGGATTTACTATATCCACAGAAGCATGTACCAAATATTATGAAGATGGTAAATCTATATCACAGCAAGTTATAGATCAAATTTATGATGCACTTAAAAATGTGGAAGAGACAACAGGAAAAAAATTTGGAAGTATAGATAATCCACTGTTAGTTTCAGTAAGGTCAGGAGCCAGAGTTTCTATGCCAGGAATGATGGATACTATATTAAATTTGGGATTAAATGATGATACTGTAATAAGACTTAAAAAGCTGACAGGAAATGAAAGATTTGCGTATGATTCTTATAGAAGGTTTATTCAAATGTTTTCAGATGTAGTTATGGGAATTGAAAAGAGAGAATTTGAAGATGTACTGGATGATGTAAAAAATGCTAAAGGTGTAAAATACGATACAGATTTAGATGCATCAGATTTAAAGAATATAATTCAGAAATTTAAGGATATTTATAAAAAAGAAGTAAATGAAGACTTTCCTCAAGATCCTAAGGAACAATTAATTCAGTCAGTTACTGCAGTGTTCAGATCTTGGGAAAATCCTAGAGCAATAATTTATAGAAGGCTAAATGATATATCAGGTGATTGGGGAACTGCAGTAAATGTTCAATCAATGGTATTTGGAAATATGGGAGAGACTTCAGGAACAGGAGTTGCATTTACTAGAAATCCATCTACAGGAGAAAAGTCCATATTTGGTGAATATCTCATAAATGCTCAAGGAGAGGATGTAGTTGCAGGAATAAGAACACCTCAACCTATAACAAAGCTAAAAGAAGACCTTCCAGAGTGTTATTCTCAATTTATGAGTATAGCGAATAAACTTGAAAATCATTATAAAGATATGCAGGATATGGAGTTTACTATAGAGCAGGGGAAATTATATTTCCTTCAGACAAGAAACGGTAAGAGAACAGCTCAAGCTGCACTTAGAATAGCAGTAAATATGGTAGATGAAGGTCTCATCACTAAAGAAGAGGCTATACTTAAAGTTGAACCTAAACAGCTTGACACACTATTGCATCCAAACTTTGATAGTGATGAATTGAAACGGGCAACTGTGATAGCAAATGGACTCCCTGCATCACCAGGAGCAGCTTGTGGTAAAATATATTTTACAGCAGATGATGCTAAGAAACATCATGATCAAGGTGAAAAGGTAATACTTGTAAGGCTAGAGACTTCCCCAGAAGACATAGAAGGAATGGCGGCTTCTGAAGGAATACTTACAGTTAGAGGAGGTATGACATCTCATGCAGCTGTTGTAGCAAGAGGTATGGGAACGTGCTGTGTAGCTGGATGTGGGGATCTTGTTGTAAGTGAAAAGGAAAAGCTTTTCAAAAGATTAGATAAGGTTTATAAAGAAGGGGATTACATATCTTTAGATGGAAGTACTGGAAATGTATATGGAGAGCCTATAAAGACTGTAGCACCAGAAATATCAGGAGATTTTGGAATCTTCATGGGATGGGCTGATAGTATAAGGAAGTTGGGAGTTAGAACAAATGCAGATACACCAAGAGATGCAAATCAGGCTATTAGTTTTGGTGCCGAAGGAATAGGACTTTGTCGAACAGAGCATATGTTCTTTGATGAAGATAGAATACCGGAAATGAGAGAAATGATAGTTTCAAAAACAGAAGATCAGAGGAGAAAGGCTTTAAATAAATTACTACCAAGACAAAAGAAAGATTTTATTGGAATGTATGAGGCAATGGAAGGAAAACCTGTTACAATTAGATTTTTGGATCCACCACTTCATGAATTTCTACCTACTGAAACTGATGATGTAGAGTCTTTAGCTAATGAAATGGGAGTAAGTTTTCAAGAGTTAAAAGATACTATAGATTCTCTACATGAATTTAATCCTATGATGGGACATAGAGGATGTAGGCTTACTGTTTCATATCCAGAAATAGCTGAAATGCAAACAAGGGCTATTATAGAAGCAGCTATAGATGTTAAGAAGAGAAAAGGGTATGATATAGTTCCAGAAATTATGATACCTCTTGTAGGAGAAATAAAAGAATTAAAATATGTTAAAGACGTAGTTGTAAGGGTAGCAGATGAAATAATACAAAAAGAGGGAATCAATTTAAAATATGAAGTAGGAACTATGATAGAAATTCCAAGAGCGGCTATTACAGCTGATGAAATAGCTAAAGAAGCTGAGTTCTTCTCATTTGGAACTAATGATTTAACTCAAATGACTTTTGGATTTTCAAGAGATGATGCAGGTAAATTTTTAAATGATTACTATGATAAAAAAGTATATGAGTTTGATCCATTCCAGAAGTTAGATCAAGTTGGAGTAGGAAAACTTGTAGAGACTGCTGTAAAATTAGGTAAAAAGACTAGACCTGACATTCATCTTGGAATATGTGGAGAACATGGAGGAGATCCATCTTCTGTAGAATTTTTCCACAATGTAGGACTTGATTATGTATCTTGTTCACCATTTAGGGTACCTGTGGCAAGACTTGCTGCAGCTCAAGCTCAAATAAAAAATCCAAGAAAGTAATTAAAAGTATAGTAATAGCTTAAAAAACCTTATAAAATGGTAATTGAAGCTATCTGTACTATGGCATTGTAACTTAATCTCACCATTGATTTTAAGTACAATGCCATATTTTTGTTAAAAATTAAAATTATTAGTGCTTCAAGCATTTTAATAAATCATAGTGTACAGAAATATCATTCCTATATTCATCAATAAAAATACGATATAGTATTCTGTCATTAATTAGAGTTTGTACAAATATGCCGTTCGAATAAATGTCATACTGTTCGTCTTCAAATTCAAATATCTCTTTATTAGCTTTTGTAGCTTCAATCATAGTTCTGTCAAAGATTTTAATTTTTTGAAAAAACATTTCTTCACAACTAATTACCATAATATACTCTCCTTTGTATTATTCAACATTTAATATATTCATCTTTTTATATTCTATTGTTATATAGAATTAGCTAGCTTGGGCTTAAATCCATTTTTAATCCAATAGTTTTTATTATATTGTAAAAGAACTTGCTTGTCATAATTGCTTTTCATTGCAACATTGTAGAAAAATTTTTGACTGTTTATACTATCTTTGCCTCTTCTATCGATTCGGGTATAAGATCCATCCATATTTAAAATTCTGGTTTTTATTGTATCCGATAAGGAAACAGCTAAAATTTCTTTTACTTTAGTTATTGCATCTTCATCTTCAACTGGGAATAACAATTCTACTCTTCTATCTAAATTTCTATTCATCCAATCTGCGCTGGAAAGATAAATTGTTTCATCTCCATCATTATAAAAATAATAAATGCGGCTGTGTTCTAAAAATCTTCCTACAATACTTTTTACAGATATATTTTCACTTATTCCTGGAATACCTGGTCTTAGACAGCAAATTCCACGTACAATTAAATTGATTTTTACTCCTGCACTTGAAGCTTTGTATAAAGCCTTAATAATTTTGGTATCTACTAAAGAATTCATTTTTGCAATGATTTTGGCAGGTTTACCCATGCTTGCATTTTCTGTTTCTTGAGATATCATATATAGAAATCGTTCCCTTAAATTTAAAGGTGCTAAGCTTAATTTGTATAGGTCAGTTGGGTGAGAGTGACCAGATAACATATTAAATATAGTGGAAGCATCTGAACCTATGTAAGGATTTGTGGTAAATAATCCTAAATCTGTATATAATTTAGCTGTAACATCATTGTAATTACCTGTACCTAAATGAACATAACGTTTAATTTCGTCACTTTCTTTACGAACAACAAGTAATATTTTACAATGAGTTTTAAGTCCAACCAATCCATAAATTACATGACAGCCTGCTTTTTCTAGACGTTTTGCCCAGAGAATGTTATTTTCCTCATCAAACCTTGCTTTTAATTCAACTAAAACTGTAACTTGTTTACCTTGTTCGGCGGCATTAATTAGAGATTCTATGATAGGGGAATTCCCACTTACACGGTATAAAGTTTGTTTTATTGCTAACACATTTGGATCTACAGCTGCTTGTTTTACTAAATTAATAATTGGATCAAAAGATTCATAAGGATGGTGTAATAAAATATCTTTTTTCGAAATTGCCTTAAAAATATCATTGGTTTTCAAATATTCAGGTGCAATTTGAGGTTCCATGGGATCATAAGTTAGATGACTATATCCTAATTTTTCAGTAAGTTTCGATAAGAAAGTTAAATCGATAGGACCGCTGATTTTATATTCTTGATCTTTTGAAATTTCTAGTTCCTTTTCAAGAATATGAAGCAGCCTTTTATCTATACCAATTTCAAATTCTAGTCTTACTTCATTTCCCCATTTACGCTGCTTTAGCGATTCTTCAATAGCTTCTAATAAGTCTTCTGCTCCCTCTTCATCTAAGGTTAAATCAGCATTACGTGTAATACGATAACAGCTTGAAGTTATGATTTTATGATTACTAAATAGAGAACATAAGTTCATCTTAATGATGTCCTCTAGAAAGATAAAAGCTTTTCCAACATTGGAAGGGATCTCAATAATCCTTTCTAATACAGATGGAACCTGTATGGTAGCAAAAGTGTATTCATTAATGCCCTCACTTTTTTTTAGTAATACTGCAATATTTAAACTGCGATTTAAAATTAATGGAAATGGCCTGCTATTATCAACTACCATAGGTGTTAATACGGGATAAATGTTTTTTAAATAATAATCTTCAACATATTCATGTTGTTGTTTATTAAGATTTTTAGCTTTAAAAAAGCATATATTTTGTTTCTTTAAAGCTAATTTCAAAGATCGATTATAACAATTTAATTGTTCATAAACTAATTTATGAACATGTATAGATATTTTATTCATTTGCTCTATTGGAGTCAATCCAGAAGCATCTGGCTTATTGAATCCAGCAGAAATCTGATCTGATAAGGAACCTACACGAATCATAAAAAATTCATCTAAATTAGAACTTACAATGGATTCAAATTTTAATCTTTCAAAAAGTGGATTACTGGTATCCTGAGCTTCTTCTAGAACTCTTTTATTGAATTCTATCCAACTTAATTCCCTATTTATGAAATTTTTAGGCAAATTGAAAATATTCATTTTCTCTTCCTTTCTTTCTCAAATTATATTATAGGTTTTATTCCTAATACTTCTTCGAAAAAATCTGAATTATGCATAAAATTCCATCCTTCTAAAATAATATCTTCTTTAGAATTTAAATTAGAATAAATTGATTTTCTTCATAAAGCTTTCCTGTCATAATAAATGTACATTTATTATGACAATTTCTACACTTCGTTTCTCTAATTATAGTATACTTTTAGGACTTGTTGTCGAAACTTTACATTTCTTAAACATACTTAACCTATAATTAACACTATACTAAAAAATTATTATGTTCTAGCGTAGTTAAGTTGTTGCAAATATTTTAGTTATTCAATAAAATTAGAGATAATGGTATTCTGTGTTTCTTGTTATAGGCGAATGTATAGTTTTCTAGATGCGTAAGAAAAGGAGAGAAAAATGAAGCGAATAGCTATTATTGATATAGGCTCAAACTCAATAAGATTGGTACTTGTGCAGATTAATGAAGATAATTGTTTCAGCATAATAGATGAAGTAAAAGAAACTGTACGTCTTGGAAAAGATATGACTATTTACGAAGAGTTAAATCCTTTAAAAATTGAAAAGGCCATAAAAACATTATCATTTTTTAAATGTTTATGTGAAGCACAAGGCATTACAGAAATTATAGCAGTAGCTACAGAGGCAGTGCGTAAAGCATCAAATCAATTAAAGTTTATAAATAGGGTTAAATCAGAATTAGGTATTGAAATAAGGGTATTATCAGGTACATCAGAGGCCTATTATGATTATTTTGGAAATATAAATACCATTGATATTTCTAATGCACTTTTAATGGATATTGGAGGAAGTAGTGCAGAACTTATTTGGGTGGAAAACAGAAAACTTAAGCATTCTATTAGTTTGCCTTTTGGTGCAATAAATTTGACAGAAAGATTTTATTTAAATGAAACTATAGATGAAAAAACAGAAAAGGATTTGAAAAAATTCATACTTTCTTTTTATAAAGAAGTGACATGGTTAAGAAAAATAGGAAATATTCCTTTAATTGGGATAGGAGGAACGTTTCGAAATATAGCAAAGATAAGTCGAAAAAAGAATGATTATCCTATGGATAACCTTCATAATTATCAAATTACATTAGAAGACGTGATGGATATATACAACATGGTTAAATTAAAGGATTGTGCAGAACGAAAAAAAATAAAAGGATTATCGAAAAATAGAGCAGATATATTTTTAGGTGCTGTTGGTGCTGTAGTTACTTTGTTTGATTTTTTAGAATTAAATGAACTTTATGTAAGTGGATGTGGAGTTAGAGAAGGAATTATTTATGAATATATTTTGAAAAGTAAAATACCTATAGTGAATATTTTAGATTTTTCAATAAACAATTATATGCTTAATTATGAAATGAATTTAAAGCATGCCAAGCAAGTATGGAAACTTACTGAATCTTTATATAATGACCTTAAATCAATATTAAATATAAATGATGATTGCTATAAAATTTTAAAAACTGCTGCCCTTCTTCACGATTGTGGAGTACGTATAAGCTATTATAATCACCATGCTCATTCTTTTTATATGATTTTAAACTCCAAAATAAATGGTTTATCGCATAAAGAACAGCTTATGGCTGCATATATAGCCGCCCTTCATAGGAAAAAGGATTTTAAAATAAATTTAGAAAAATATAAAAAAGTAGTAAATGAAAAGGATGTTGAAGTTATTGAAAAACTAGCTATTTTAGTACGAATTTGCGAGAGTTTAGATGGTGGCGTAAATAGCAATGTAAGCAGTATATCCTGTGATATAGAATCTGATACTGTAATCATGAGTATTGAATCCAAAACAGATCCATTTTTAGAAATAAATCAGGCATTAGAGTGTGCTCCGTCTTTTGAAAAAATTTTTAGTAAAAAGTTAATTATTAAAGTTAATTGATTTTTAAATAAAAATTTCATACTATTAAATAATAATAGTATGAAATTTTTTTTCTACGTATTTCCCCAAACTTATAATAAATTTAAGCTGATTAATATTATTAGAACACTTTTTTAGTAAATAGTAAAAAGAATTATGATTACATTTTGATATGTTTTTGTAATAATCTCTAGATATTTTCCAAAATTTTTGAGGAAAAGCTAAATAAGATATTATATATTTATAATCATCCAATGTTAATGGCAAAGTTTTTTCGTATAAATTTAAACATTCTAATGTTATATCTAGCTGCCAATTAGTAGAATTTCGCTTTAGAAATCTTCTTAAGAAATAGGAGATATCATGGGCACAATAGTCTGTGCTGCATTTATCAAAATCTATTATCCAAATTTTATTGTTATCATCAAATATTATATTTTTATTTACGTAATCTAGATGGCATAGGCAGGTATTTAAATTATCATAGTTTATAGAAGAAGATATTCTAGTGGACATTTGTGATAGCATAAGGTTGATTTCAAAATATTGTAGAAACAATTGTGAGAATTTATCTTTATATTTAACTGCTAAATTTGAGCAGTTTAACAGTTGCTTAAAATGTTTTTCAAAGGATATATATGTTTTTTCAAAATTAATTCTTTCAATACTACCTTTAATGGGGGTGAAGTTTTTGCTTACTTTATGCATTTTAGCTAAATTAGAGATGGACGCTAAAAGATGATCTTTAATGTTATAATTGCATTTAGTACCCGTTATCCAGGGAGTAAGCATAAAAAGCATATCGTTATATTTTACATATCGACCTCCATAAATTGTAGGCAATATTCTAGGAACTCTAATGTTATTTCTAAAAAGCCATTCTATGGCAGAATATACAAAAAGTAAATTTGCCTCATCGAAATATACTTTCTTTAAACAGTAATTTTTATTTAGATGACTTATTTTATATACTGCCCTCTGTTTATCTGTATTTTTAAATTTGATTCTATCTATAGATGCATTATTCATATTGTAATAGGGAAGTACATATTTTTTTACAGTTTTTTCAGATAACAAATCCATACAAAAACTCCTCAAAAGTTGTTCCTCTATAATAATATTAAGATACTTTTTATAATATACATTATTCTTAAAAAAAGAAATTTCACAAAATACAATATAACAAATTTCCCATATAGAGAAGAATAATTTTTACTAGTATGTGGGTAAAATAGAAATAAATATATAGCATTTACAGTAAAGTTACAGAATTATATTATATATTATATATTTATAAGTAAAATTGTGCAGTTTTAAAATTAAAAATTTTTTTTATTGAAGGATATTTAATTTTTGTAAAGAATATATATAGTATATTCCTTATTTGAGAAAAAAAATATTTATTTTTGAAGAAGGAATATAGTAATTTATGTCGAATATATTTATTCTTGAACATAATAATTTAAGATAGGTGGGGATTCGTTAGTGATATCGGAAGATGTCATTCAAAAAATAAAAGATGCAAGTGATATAGTAGATATCATATCTGAAAGTGTAAAGTTAAAAAGGGCAGGTAAAAATTATTTAGGATTATGTCCTTTTCATCAAGAAAAGACCCCATCTTTTAGTGTATCTGTGGATAAGCAAATATATAAATGTTTCGGTTGTGGTGAGGCAGGGAATGTAATAACGTTTGTTATGAAACTGAAAAAGTTAACTTTTCCCGAAGCATTGAAGATTTTGGCTGATCGAGCAAATATAGATCTGGATGAAAATGGTGATAAAAACAGTAATAGAAAAAATACTTATGAAAAACTTTATAGACTAAACATAGAAGCTGCCAGATATTTTTATAATTGTTTAAATAAAAATAAAATAGCTAAATCCTACATGTTAAATAGAGGAATAACAGAAAAAACCATGAATAAATTTGGCATTGGATATTCTGTTGACAGTTGGAATGATATGTTGATTTTCTTAAAGAAAAAAGGATTTACTGAACTGGATATGCTATCAGATGGACTTATAATTAAAAGTAAAAAGGGAAATTACTATGACAGATTTAGAAACAGAATAATTTTTCCCGTATTTGATTTTAGGGGAAAAGTTATAGGATTTGGAGGTAGAGTATTAGATGATTCTAAACCCAAATATTTAAATTCTCCAGAAACTCATCTATTTAAAAAAGGTATTAATCTCTATGGATTAAATTTTGCCATAAAAAATAATACTTCTAGAATGTTTATAATTGTGGAAGGGTACATGGACTGTATATCTCTTCATCAGTATGGTATAACTAATGCAGTGGCTTCTCTAGGTACAGCTCTTACTATAAATCAGGCAAAACTTATGGCTAGGTATGTTGATAAAGTTATAATATCTTATGATGCAGATGCAGCAGGTCAAATAGCTACGATTAGAGGCCTAGATATACTAAAGAGTGTAGGATTGGAAATAAGGGTTTTAGTAGTGCCACAAGGAAAAGATCCTGATGAATTTATTAGAAATAATGGAAGAGATGCTTTTTTAGAACTTGTAGATAAAGCTCTTCCCCTTATAGAGTATAGAATTCAAAGTATAAAAAATAACATGAATTTTAATAATTCTGAAGATACTATAAAGTATGTAGAAAAAGCACTAAAAATATTGTCTCAATTAGATCCTATAGAAAGAGAAATATATATAAAAAAGATATCGGAAGAAACGGGAATAAGAGATCAAGTACTATATGATATGTTGAATGATAATATTCAAAAAAATGTAAAAAAAAATGAAAAAGTGAATATAGATGATGCTTTTGGACAAAAATTATATTTAGAGCCAGCATATTTAAAGGCTGAGAGGGCTCTTTTGAAACTTATTTTAGAAAATGAAGAAGTGTTTAAATATGCGTTAGATAAAATAGAAGTTGATAATATTATATTAGAAAGTCATAAAAAAATATATAGTTATATAGTGGAAAATGTGAAATATGATATAGAAAAAAGAAAAAAAATTATAGAGTTAAATTGCCATGATGTAGATACTTCTAAAGAATGGGTTAACATTATGGAAACTAAAATAGAATATGACAACAGCAATTATAAAGATATGATAGATAATTATATAGATAAAATAGAAAGACATAGATTGGAAAAATCCAAGGAGCACATTATAAATAGAATAAAAGAATGTGAAGCTCAGGGAAATTTGAATGAATCTCTAAAACTGGCACAAGAATTAATTAAAATACAAAAAAGGATTGGTGAAATGCAGTAATGGTAAAAGGAGGCAATAAAATGAAAAGTAAGAGTGCAAAGCTACAGCTAGTTAAAAAAATCATAGAAAAAGGTAAAAAAAATGGCACCTTAACTTATAAAGAAATAATGGACGAATTAGAAGAGGTGGACTTAAGTCCTGAGCAAATAGAAAAAATATATGAAGCCCTTGAATCCATGGGAATAGAAGTAACTGGTGATGAACATGAAACAGAATCAAATGAGAAAACTTTAGATTTATCGGTTCCTGATGGAATTGCAATAGATGATCCTGTAAGAATGTATTTAAAAGAAATAGGAAAAGTACCACTGCTTTTACCAGAAGAAGAAATATCCCTTGCAAAAAGAATAGAAGAGGGAGACCTAATTGCCAAGAAAAAGTTAGCAGAAGCTAATTTGAGATTAGTAGTTAGTATAGCTAAAAGATATGTAGGTAGAGGAATGCTTTTCTTAGATTTAATTCAAGAAGGAAATCTTGGACTTATAAAGGCAGTAGAAAAGTTTGACTACAGAAAGGGATATAAATTTAGTACCTATGCTACATGGTGGATAAGGCAGGCAATTACAAGGGCAATAGCAGATCAGGCAAGAACAATAAGAATACCTGTTCATATGGTAGAAACCATAAATAAACTTGTAAGAGTTTCAAGACAGTTGCTTCAAGAACTTGGAAGAGAACCTCATCCAGAAGAAGTAGCTCAAATAATGGAGATGCCTGTAGATAAAGTAAGAGAGATTATGAAAATAGCACAGGAACCTGTATCTCTTGAAACCCCTATTGGAGAAGAGGAAGACAGTCACCTTGGAGACTTTATACCAGATGATGAGGCACCAGCACCTGCGGAGGCAGCAGCTTTTACGATGCTTAAGGAACAGCTTATAAATGTATTAGATACATTAACTCCAAGGGAAGAAAAAGTTTTAAGACTTAGGTTTGGGTTAGATGACGGAAGAGCTAGAACTCTAGAAGAGGTTGGAAAAGAGTTTAATGTAACTAGAGAGAGAATAAGGCAGATAGAGGCTAAGGCTCTTAGAAAGCTAAGGCATCCAAGTAGAAGTAAAAAATTGAAAGATTATTTAGATTAAGGCACCCTTTCCAAGGTGCTTTTACTTGTCTGGAAAACTAATTTGCAAACTTTCAAATAGGAGTAGAATATCAATGAATCTTACTTAATGGGAAAAGCAGATATCCCAAATCTTTGAGTTGGTGATAGTTGCTTTCTCTTTAGAGTTTTGTTTCTCACACTAATTTTAGATGAATTATCTAGGGGCGTAGCTACTGTTATTTTCCAATTTGATAGAAGTGGGAAATAACAGTAGCTAGCTATCAGATAACTTTATGATATAATGTTTAATAAAGAAGGTGAGCAAATATGAAAACTACTTATAAATCTGCAAAAGGAGTAGGAGTATGGGCTATAGCAGGCATAACAGCTATATACAATGTATTTATGATAGTTCTTATAAATTTTATAAATTCCTATGAAATATTTAATCTTTTTAAACTAGCATTTATAGCTGTAAATACGTACCAAATTTATTATATTATAATTTGTGGAACTTTAAAATACTCTATTGATGAAGAAAATTTGTATATAACCAGTATGTTTAAATTTAAGAATGAAAAAATTCCTTTTGAAGATATAAGAATGTATCAAAAATCTAATGGATACATTAAAGGAGTAAAACTATCAGGATATGGAAAAAATAAATTTGCCATAGGAAGGTCGTTTATTCATAAAGTAGGTAGAACATATATGTTTGTTACTTCAACTAAAAATGTTATATACTTAAAGACGGATGATATAACTTATGGAATATCACCGGAAAACTTTCAAGAATTTGAATTAAAAATGAAAGAAAGACGTATAGAAAATTTACAGTGGGAAAATAAATTAAATAGGGGTGTTGAATTAAGAAAAGAACCAAAATTTTTTGTACCATTTATAATTGCAGCAATTACAGTCCTAATGATTACATTAAATCCTATAATCATGTATCTTTATGGAAACTTACCGGATAGAATGCCTTTAAGCTTTAATCCCAATTTTATAGCTGTAGAATTTGGAACAGGAAAGCAGTTTGCATTTAAACAAATGACATATGGACTTTTGAATATGGGGCTGCTGTTTTGTATGTATTATGCTGCATATATTTTTTCTAAATATGATAAAAAAGTTTTTTATAAGTTTATATATACTGCGTTAGTGGTAGCAGCATTTTTTTTAATTATGCAGATAAGAATACTTTGTACATTTAGATAAGACATTTGAAAGAAAATAAGCTAGTAGTGACTAGTTGTTTATTTTAAAATGCCTAATATTATTTTGGAATGGAGAATTATATGGAAATTAGTTTAAGGCTTAAAACTGTATCAAGTATGGTAGATAATTGTGAATGTGCAGCGGATATAGGTACAGATCACGGATATGTTCCTATTTATCTAGTAGAAAGTAAAGTGTGCAAAAGGGCTATAGCTTCAGACATAAATAAAGGTCCTGTAGAAAAAGCCAAATTTAATATAAAACTTCATGGATTGGAAAATAAAATAGATGTAAGACTTGGTAGTGGACTTGCTCCTATAAAGCCTGGAGAAGCTCAGCATGTGATAATTGCAGGTATGGGAGGTAATCTTATAAGGGATATAATTATTGCAGGTATGGAGGTATTTAAAAAGTCAGACGCTCTAATACTTCAACCTATGAGAAATTCTGAAGTTCTTAGAGAATATATATACAAAAGTGGTTTTAAAATAATAGATGAAGAATTATGTATTGACGAAAACAGATTTTATGAGATAATAAAAGTAAGATATGATAGTGAAAAACAAGAAGTAGATAGTATATTCTATGAAGTGGGAAAGGCTTTGATAGATAAAAAGCATAAGCTTCTTTTAAAATTTATAAAAAGTAAGATTCAATCCTATAATAAAATAATTTTAAATATAAAAGACAATACGGAGCTAGCGAGAAGTAGAAAAGAAGATTTATGTAATAAAATAAAGAAGCTGCAGGAGTTGATAGAATGTATTTAAGAGTACAGGATGTACATGATATATTGGAAAAAAGAGCACCTTCCATACTTAAAGAAAGCTATGATAATGTAGGACTTATGGTAGGAAATATGAAATGCGAAGTAAGATCTATACTTGTGGCTTTAGATTGTACACTAGAAGTAGTAGAAGAAGCTTTAAGGAATGATTGTAATCTTATATTTACCCATCATCCACTACTTTTTAAAAGACCATATACCATAACTACTGATACTCTAATAGGAAAAAAAATAATAGAGTTAATAAGAAACAATATAAATGTATATTCAAGTCATACTAATCTTGATTCTGTAAAAGGTGGAATAAATGATATTATTATGGAAAAGCTTGGACTTATCAATCATAAGGTTATTGAGCCTTCTAGAATTAAGAATTATGGTGAAAATGATTGTGGTATAGGAAGAATTGCAAGCCTTACCGAACCTATGACTTTGGCTAGGTTTTGTAATGAGGTAAAGAAACGTTTGAATATCTCTTCGGTTAGATATTCAGGGAATGAACTTAAAATTATAAATAAGGTAGCCCTTATAAATGGAAGTGGTCAGGATTATTTTGATGCAGCTAAAGTATTAGGTGCAGATTGTGTTATTACAGGTGATACTACTTATCATTATGTAAGTGATTTTCAAGAACAAGGTATAGCTGTAATTGATGCAGGACATTTCGGAACAGAATGGCCTGCTATGGAAATTGTAGCTAATTTTCTAAGAAATGAAATAAAAGTAAGAGGATTTGAGAATAATGTAATTTTGTCAAAAGTAAATAAAAGTCCGTATAAATATAAGTAGAAATGAAAATTAGATTCATTTCTACTTTTTTTAAAATAAATATGGAAAGTATTTCACAGTGTGGTTCCATTTACTCTAGAATTATATTTAAAAAATTTATTTAAATTAATGGGAGGAAGATATGATAGATTTACTTATTGAAATTCAGAAAAATATGGGGATTATAAAGAAGAATAAGAAAGATATAAAAGAAGATTTAAATGTTAGCTTGTTGAAAGAGATGAAAAAAGAATTTGATGCAGAAAAGCTAAATTACAAAAATATAGAAAATGAATTTAGAAAGATAAAAGAGAATATAAAAGAACTAGAAGAAAAAATAAGTAAGCTAAAAGGGGATATAAAGATAGATGAGAATAAGTTATATGGAGACATGAAGTATGACTTAAAGTTTATGGAAACACTGGAGAAGTCTATTAAGTTGAAAGAAAATGATATAAAGAAACTGGAAGAAGATAGTTTAAATCTTATGTATGAAGAAGAGAATACATCAAAAGAAAGGTCTAAAAGTAGAAAAAAGTTAATGGATTTAAAAGAAAAATTTTATAATTGTAAGGAAAGTAGCAGTGAAAACAGAGTTAGAGCTAAAGAGAATATAGTTAAGGCAGAAGGTAATATTAAGGCATTTGAGCAACGTATTCCTAAAAAACTTTTGGATGAGTTCAATGAACTATGTTCTATTAAGGGAACAGGAGCTGCTGTAATTTCAAAAGGAGTCTGTTCTGGGTGTAAAATGAAGGTATCTGCTGTTACTGTAGATGATATTAAAAAAAATAAGCATATAGTTTATTGCGATAATTGCGGTAGAATAGTACATTATAACCATTCAAATGCCTAAGTTACATTAAAAAATTAAAATTTTTGTTGTAATATTTTATTAGTTATGATATTATGTAATTCGTAAGTAAGTCAGACAATCGCTGCTGTAGAAATACAGGAGAGGAAAGTCCGGGCTTCATAGGGCAGGGTGCTGGGTAACACCCAGTCAGGGTGACCTGAAGGAAAGTGCAACAGAAATATACCGCCGAAATTTTATTTCGGTAAGGTTGGAAAGGCGAGGTAAGAGCTCACCAGCGCATTGGTGACTTTGCGGCTATGTAAACCCCATCTGAAGCAAGATCGAATAGGAAAGCATATAAAAGCGGCCCGCTTTGCTTTCGGGTAGTATCGCTTGAGCCCACTGGTAACAATGGGCCTAGATAGATGATTGTCTAATACAGAACTCGGCTTATAGATTTGCTTACCCACTAGAAAACACTAGGCTTGTGCCTGGTGCTTTTTTATTTTGCCATACTCTTGCCATACTATTAGCCATCAATCAATTTTGAAATGCTATCCGTAGCCTGCTTTTGCATTTTTTTATTTACATGGGAATATATATTTGCGGTAGTAGAAATGCCTTTAGGATTATTATCAATGGTTAATTTAGGAAACAAGAAAAGGGAGATATGTACAATATACCTCCCTTAACATACAACTTTTATTACTAAGCATTATAGATTCTTTGTTAAACCAGTTCTTTCATTAAAGGCCTCAATGTATTTATCAAGTTCTGGTCCCATTTGGTGCAGCTTACCCCAATAATTATCATAATCATACCATTGTGCGTTTAATTCTTCTAAATCATATTGCTGTTGCTCAATCCATGTATAGTATTTAAGATTATGAATACGCTTTTTACTTTGATATGTTAATTCTTCCATACTATCAGTTCTAACGCCTAAAATATTTCTATTATGATCTATAGCACCATCAACAACTTCATAATCTCTTCCTCTTTCAGCACTCATTTCTTGTAGTCTCGATTGATACATTTCTGCTGAATCAGTAAGAACGGTTATTACCATATCATTTTCATTTAATTCATAATATTTTGCAAATTTTATACATGAAAGTATATTTGCTGCACCTGATATGCCAACCCATGAAAGCTTTTTAATTACATCTTCTTTAACTCCTGCAGACCTTAGATATTCTTGTCCAGCAGGTTCATTAAATAGACGGAACATAGCTAAACTATCATTATCATCTATTGCAATGACCATGTCTGTATTTCTTATATTATGAATCCATGGTACATGTTTGTCTCCAATACCTTCAATTCTGTGTTCGCCAAAACCATTGTTAAGCAGAGTAGGACATTGTAATGCCTCACCAACTGCAAATTTAGCGTTTGGATACTGATCCTTTAAATAGTCTGCACTGCCTAAAGTTCCAGCTGATCCAGATGTTAAACATACGCCAGCAAGTTTTCCTTTTTCACCAGCTTCAGCTTTAATAACTGATTCCATGGCACTGCCAGTAACTTCATAATGCCATAAATGATTACCAAGTTCACCAAACTGATTAAATATAACAACATTATCTCTTGTTCTTCTTAGTTCCCATGTTTTATCATAGATTTCTTTTACGTTACTTTCAGAACCAGGGGTAGCAATAACTTCTCCAGCTACTTTTTTAAGCCAATCAAAACGCTCTTTACTCATATTTTCCGGTAAGATAGCGATTGAACTGCAACCTAGTAATGCTGAGTTATAAGCTCCCCCACGGCAGAAGTTACCAGTTGAAGGCCATACTGCCTGATGGTAAGTAGGATCAAATTGACCAGTTACTAAACGTGGAACTAGACAAGCAAAGCTTGCCCCAACTTTGTGAGCTCCTGTTGGAAAGAACTTTCCTGCCATAGCAAAAATTCTAGCTTTAACACCAGAAATTTCAGGAGGAATTTCAATGTAGTTTGGTAATTTGTTGTACAAACCACCTTTTGCTACAGGCTCATTATACCAGGAAATTCTAAATAAATTAATGGGATCTATATCCCACAATCCTGTTTCTTTTAATCTAGCTTTAATTTTTGCAGGCACCTTGCTGGAATCTTTCATTTGTGCTAGTGTTGGAATAATGATGTTTTTTTCTTTGGCACTAGCTGCTGTTTTTTTCAATTGTTCTTCATTGATTGTTAAATCGATCAATTTATGCATCCTTTTTACCTCCTATTTATACAAGTTAAAATTAGACTAACTAGTTAGTCAACATATTCTATTCTTTAGTATATAATATTTCTTATTATATGTCAAAAATAACCATAGAAATTCATTGATAAAATTTAATAGTATAATCGATAAATTTTTTAGAGGCATTAGAAAGATATTGATTTTTGTTATAGGCAATAGAAACTCCTCGTTTTGGCATAGGACAAATTAGTTTGTAAAAGCGAAGATTTTCTGCATTTGGCGAATATTTAACTAACGTATCTGAAATAAAAACAGCTCCAAGACCTTTTGAAGCAAATTCAAATGAAGTCATCTGTTGGTTAAATGACATTTTTACAAAAGGTGTAATTTGATAATAATTAAAAATTGCTTCAGTTCTTCTAAAAATTTCATTGGTTGGTTCTAATAAGAGAAATGGAAGATCTTTTAGCTCATATAAGTCAACTGCAGATTGACTATCAAAAAGATGCTCATTGTTTTTTATTTGAGCAGAGGTCATGCCATATTTAAAAATTTTTTTACTTATTTTAATGCTTGTAGGAATAGCAAGTAAAATCTGATTACTAAATAAAGGTATGGAAGAAAAAACATCTTCTTCAAACCAGTCAGTATCTAAAATCAAGTCGATGGCACCATCTGCAAGCATATTTTTTAAGATAGGGAGTGAAGCTTCTTTTGCTGCAATTTTAATTCCAGGGTATTTTTTAGAAAATTCTACAATAAGTTCAGGAAGCAAATATGTCATAGAAATTATAGCTCCGCCGATTATAATTTTCCCTACTTTTAATTCATTTAATTCCTGAAAATAATCAGTACATTCTTTTTCCATATCCATAATTTTTTCAACCTTTTCAATATACATTTGTCCGGCATCTGTTAATTTAAGAGGCAATTTTCCCCTTTCGAATAAAGGTTGTCCAAGTTGGTGTTCCAATTTACGGATTGCAATGCTTAAGGCAGGCTGTGTTATATATAAATTTTCTGCTGCCCTGGAGAAGCTGCCAGACCTATATACTTCGTAAACATAATTCATATTTTTAAACAAATTTTTCACCTCTATATAAATTTAATTTATATGATAAGTAAAATATATAAATTTGATTATATATTAAAAAGTTGGTAATATCAATATTGTATGAATTTATGGGGAGGTTAGAAATGATTACATATATTATAGTATGCCCACTAGTTTTTATTGCGGGCTTTGTAGATGCAATTGCAGGGGGAGGAGGACTTATATCACTTCCGGCATATATGATTTCAGGTATTCCGGTTCATTTTGCTATTGGTACAAATAAAATGAGTTCTTGTATGGGGACAATTATAGCTACATGTCGCTATGCTAAAAATGGATATATAAAGTTGAAACTGGGAATTTGTAGTGCAGTTTGTGCTTTGATTGGGTCACCGCTTGGGGCTCTTATTTCCTTAAGAATAGAAGACTTCTATTTCAAAATTTTAATGTTATTCATTTTGCCTGTAACAGCATTT
Source organism: Clostridium sp. AWRP (assembly GCF_004006395.2). NCBI lineage: Bacteria > Bacillati > Bacillota > Clostridia > Eubacteriales > Clostridiaceae > Clostridium > Clostridium sp. AWRP. The sequence goes on from NZ_CP029758.2 coordinate 883,715, forward strand.
TATGTTTTGCATAAGCATAATTTTGAAGATAATAAACAGGAAGCATCAATTAATTATAAAACTTACATAATATGTATGCTAATTGCATTTTTTTTAGGGATATATGATGGGTTTTATGGCCCAGGAACAGGAACATTTTTACTTCTATTATTGACGAGCATTGCAAATTTGAAAATGAATACTTCTGCAGGAATTACAAAAGCTATAAATCTATCATCAAATATAGCTAGTCTAGTAACATTTATTATAAATGCAAAAGTATTTTTAGTTTTGGGTTTGGTCGCAGGCTTATTTAGTATTGCTGGAAATTACATTGGCTCTGGTTATTTTACAAAAAGCGGATCAAAAATAGTACGTCCTGTAATTATAATTGTACTTACGATTTTTTTTATTAAAATATTAGTTGAGGTATTATCCATAAAATTATAATATCAATTATGCAACTACGATAAGTAATCTGACCTGATGTTGCAGTGGGTAAATGATGTTAGTAAAGAAGATTATTAATATGTATTTGGGAGTGTGAAATATATGGACGAATTAGAAAAAAGAAAAATAGAATTACGAAATCATAAAGGAAAGATGGTTAGACACTTCAAAAATAAAAATTACTTAATATTAGATTTTGCAACACATACTGAGACAGAAGAAGAATTAGTTATATATAAAGCTCTTTACGGTAACTGTGGTGTATTCGCAAGACCAATAGACATGTTTGTTAGTGAAGTAGATCATGAAAAGTATCCTGAAATAAGCCAAAAATGGAGATTTGAATTAATTAAATAGAAAAGGATTTTCATTCCTCCAATTTTATTTAGTTTTAACTTAGTATGGTCACTTTAGTATAAATACTTTTTAAAATTATGAATAAATGTAATTTATATTTATTAAAAGTGAAGAAGTTGTTGCAATTTTATTAAATATGTATTAGTATATAATAAAATTAATAATTCAGATGAAGATAGTGGGAGAGTTATGGCTTTTGCCATTCACCGAAGAAGTAAATCTTTCAGGTACCTATTTAATTATAGAGATGACCGCTATTAGATGAATCCTTGGAGAGACTCTTATTGAGCACCGAAGGAGAAAGTCGCAGGGCGAAACTCTCAGGTAAAAGGACAGGGGAAAGGTAACATATCTTATAAAAAGTAATACATAATCAATTACTTCATTTGGATCTTATCTATTCCCATTTGTATCTCCAATCACAAAATATTTATATAGGAAAAGGCATTTTTAGTACATGCTTTTTAGCTAAGGTGGAGGGATAAAATGGATCAATTAACATCAGAAAATCAAAATTTATCAAGAGGACTAAAAAACCGTCATGTCCAATTACTTGCAATTGGAGGTGCAATTGGTACTGGATTATTTCTTGGTTCAGGCAGGTCTATTCACTTGGCTGGTCCATCTATTTTATTTGCATATACTATAACAGGAATTATTTTATTTTTTGTAATGCGTGCCCTTGGTGAATTATTGCTTTCTAATTTAAACTACCATTCTTTTGTAGAGTTTGTGTACGATTATTTAGGAGAAGAAGCAGCATTCATTACTGGATGGACATACTGGTTCTGCTGGATTTCACTTGCTATGGCCGATGTAGCTGCCACTGGACTTTATGTACAATACTGGATTCCGAATATACCTAGATGGGTGCCAAGCCTTATAGTTCTTGTAGTTTTACTAATTATGAACCTTACTGCAGTAAAATTGTTTGGTGAAATGGAATTCTGGTTTGCATTAATTAAAGTTGTTGCCATTTTGGCGCTTATTATAGTTGGTACATTTATGATTATTAAAGGATTTTCTACAAATGCTGGTGCATCTAGTTTTTCAAACCTTTGGAGACACGGCGGTTGGTTACCGAATGGGGTAAATGGTTTTATACTTTCATTTCAAATGGTTGTATTTGCTTTCACTGGAATTGAATTGGTTGGTTTAACAGCTGGTGAAACTGAAAATCCAGAACATGTTATTCCAAGGGCTATTAATAACATTCCAATTAGAATTATTATTTTCTATGTAGGAGCACTTGCTGTTATTATGGGAATATATCCATGGAATTCAATCAATCCAGCTAAAAGTCCATTTGTACAGGTATTTGCTTCAGTTGGAATTGCAGCAGCGGCAAGCATTGTAAATTTTGTTGTACTAACGTCAGCTGCATCTGCTTGTAACAGTGGTATTTTCAGTACAAGCCGTATGGTTTACTCTCTTGCTAAAGAAAATAATGCACCTGAGTCAATGAAAAAGTTAACTTCTAATCATATACCTTGTAATGCTGCAATATTTTCTGCAGCCATTATCTTAATTGCAGTTATTTTAAATTATATTATGCCAGGTGAAGTATTTGTACTAATTACAAGTATATCAACATTTTGCTACATATATATCTGGGCAATTATAGTTATCTGTCACATGAAATATCGTAAAACTAAACCTGAACTTGCTGCCAAGAACAAATTTAAAATGCCACTTTATCCAATCATGAACTATATAATTCTAGCATTCTTTGCTTTTGTTATAGTTACATTAACACTTAATAATGAAACTCGTGTAGCTCTATTTGTAACACCTGTATGGTTTATAATGCTTGGGGTGATTTACAGGATATTTAAATCAAAAAAGAAAACTGAAGAAGAGACCAAAAGAAATTTAGCATAGGTTAACAGTAAAGAAATTTATTTCTAAATGTTATGAATTTAAATTTTTCAGATTTGTAAATTTGGTCAACCCTCTAATTAGTTTAAACAAATGTGTGTTTAATTGTAGTGATAGATTCTTAGAGTAGAAAGTAGGAATTTGCTATGATATAATGACATAGAGGTGAATGTAAGATGGATGATGAGGTGAAAGTCCCAAACCATATATATCAAATGTCTACAATAAATGCACTTGTTTCGGGACTATATGATGGATGTGTTTCATTATCTAAACTTCTTAAAAAAGGAAACTTTGGTATAGGTACTTTTAAAGGTCTAGATGGTGAACTAACTCTCTTAAATGGAACTTTTTATAGAACCAAACCTGATGGCAGTGTATATGTATGTTCCCAAAACGTATCTGTTCCTTTTGCTGTAGTCACTGAATTGGAAAATTATAATACTTATAATATTCAAAATTGTACTTCTTATGAAGATATAAGAAAAGAATTGGACAGCTTTATAGAAAGCAAAAATATATTTTATGCTTTCTATATGGAGGGTAAATTTAATTATGTAAAAACACGTACTGTTGTAAAACAGAATGTGCCCTATAAGCCTATGGCTGAAGTTGTTAAAGATCAGCCTATGTTTGAATATAATGATGTTTATGGATATGTGGTTGGATTTAGATGTCCAGATTATGTTGAAGGTCTTAATGTCCCTGGATATCATTTTCATTTCATAAATAAAGATAAGAAATTTGGTGGACATATAAGCGAATTTTCTATTGAAAGTGCAAAGGCTTATGTACAGAACTGTTCCTGCTTTAGAATGGAGCTTCCTAAAAATGAAAGTTTCTATAATATGGAAGTGCAAGATAGAAATGATGAGATAACAAGTGTTGAAAAATAAAGTATTGATAGAAAAAAACACTAGACAGTGCTAATAACAATGTCTAGTGTTTTTTATCTTGCTCAATTTTTTCATTGAGTTCATTTAGGTAAGTCCACCTGTCCATCTTTTCTTCTAGTTCTTTTTCCAGTGAATTTTTTTCGGATAAGAGATCTTCAAGAAGTATATAATCAAATGAAGCAGCTTCCATTTCTATTTTCTTTTCAGATATAGATTTTTCTAGATTTTCGATTACCTCATCTATTTTGTCAAACTCCATTTGTTCTGCATAGGTAAATTTTAAAGATTTTTCTTTTTGCAACTTATAATTGTTTTTAGCTGTATTGTTTTTAATGCTTATTTTTTCTTCGGGTATTTTTGCAGTTTCGTGAAAATGGGAGTAGTTTCCTGTATATTGAGTGATTTTACCATTTCCTTCAAAAGAGAATATTTTATCAACTGTTTTGTCAAGGAAGTATCTGTCATGAGATACAGCTATAACAGCTCCTTCAAAGTTATTGATGTAATCTTCAAGAATTGTAAGTGTTTCTATATCAAGATCATTTGTTGGTTCGTCCAGTAAAAGTACATTAGGATAATTCATCAGTATTTTTAGAAGATATAATCTTCTTCTTTCCCCTCCTGAAAGTTTTCCAAGGGGAGTCCATTGAACTGAAGGTTCAAATAGAAAATTTTCAAGTACAGCAGAAGCACTTATTTTTTCACCCGATGAAGTTGAGGCATATTCTGATGTCCCACGTATGTATTCAATTACTCTTTCATTCATATCCATATCAGAAATTCCCTGAGAGTAGTATCCTATCTTTACTGTTTCGCCTATATCTATATTACCACTGTCTGGCAGAATTTTTTGAACTAAAATATTCATAAGAGTGGATTTACCACTTCCATTAGGGCCAATGATGCCTATTCTGTCATCATTTAGTACGTTATAAGTGAAGTTTCTAATTAATGTTTTTTTACCAAAACTTTTGTTTATGTTATTCAGGTTTATGACTTTTTTACCAATTCGTGTACTCTGAAGACTAATGTTAAGTTTTGATTTATTCAAGGATGTACCTTCTGTAGTTAATTGTTCAAATCTTTCTATTCTGGCTTTTTGCTTTGTACTTCTTGCTTTTGCGCCTCTTCTTATCCAGGAAAGTTCTTTCCTTATAAGATTTTGACGTTTCCTTTCATTGGCATTTTCAGTTTCAAGTCTTTCAGCTTTTTCTTCAAGAAAATTACTATAGTTTCCCATATAACTATAGAGTTTTCCCCTATCAAGTTCAAACATTCTATTAGTTATTTTGTCCAAAAAAAATCTATCATGGGTTACCATAAGTAGGGCACCATTTCGTTTTGTTAAGAACTCTTCTAACCATTCTATGGTTTCATCGTCAAGATGGTTTGTAGGTTCATCAAGTATTAAAAGATTTGAAGTGGTTATAAGAGCAGATGCAAGGGCTACTCTTTTTTTCTGACCTCCAGAGAGCACAGATATTTTTTCATTAAAATCATTTATTCCAAGTTTGGTTAAAATAGTTTTAGCCTGACTTTCAATTTCCCACACATTTTGTGCATCCATTTTGGAATTTAAGGTTCCAATTTTAGCTTGAAGACTTTTGTCTTCTGGATTTTTTTCAATGAGTTTAAGAGTTTTTTCATATTCTCGTAAAAGGCTCATAACAGGAGAAGTTCCTCTAAAAATTTGCTCAAGTACTGTTAGATTACTGTTTGCAAAATCAGAATTTTGGGGAAGGTATCCTATAGAAGTTTCTTTTGATTTAGTAATTTTGCCTCCATCTGATGTTTCGCATCCTGCAATTACTTTTAAAAGTGTGGATTTCCCGGTACCATTTACACCTATAACACCTATTTTATCTCCTTCATTTATACCTAAACATATATTTTTAAATAATATTTTTTCGCTGTAACTTTTACTTATATTTTCTGCAGTTAACAAGTTCATTTTTTCACACATCCTTTATTTTATCATATCATGTATTGGTGCTATACCCAAATATAAAAAATTCCAATAGATTTAATTTGTATAAATTTATTGGAATTTATTGCTATAAGTAAGGCTTTATAGCATCCCTCCATACTTTATAGCCTTTCCCGTTTACGTGTAATCCACCTATAGTATATTCTTTATAAAGTTTGTTTTGGTTTGGCAAAGTAAAGAGGGGATACAGATTTATATATTGTACTTTTGAATTTTTACAAAGATTATTTAAGGATGCATTTAAATTTGTTATCTGATTATATTTTGTTCTAGTTTTATATATATCTTTATTTATGGGAAGAACACTTTCTACATATATTAAAGTGTTAGGAGAATCAGTTTTTATATTTTGTATTATTTTAGAATAATTCTTAATAATTTCTTCTATAGATAATCCCTTGTCAATGTCATTTATTCCAAGCATAATAAAAATTTTTCTGGGTTTTAATTTTGTAATTTCGATTAATCTGTTTAAAGCTCCAGAAGTAGTATCAGAACTAATGCCGCGGTTTAATATATCAGGATTATCTAACAGTTCATTCCACTGTCCAATGTCTGTAAGACTGTCTCCTAAAAATACTATTTTACCTTGTTCTCTGTATGAATTTACATAAGTTGTAACTTTTTCAATGTAATACTCAGAATAAATTTTAGAGTCCAAATTTATACTTTTAAGTATATCTGTATCTTCAGACATCACAGTATTACTTGAAAAACTTGTGGCTTGAGGTGGTGGAGAATTTAAGGATGATTTTAAACAATTATTTGAATACAATATAATTGTAAATATTGCTATGGTACCTATTATTATCAGCAGCTTTTGTAAATTTTTAGTTTGCATGGACATCCTCCTTAAATTTTAAAAGATATATATATCTTTACTTATTATGATAAAAAGTATGTAGGATAAATCCTAAGTAAAGGTAAAATTAAGTTAAAAGTTAATACAATATTAAGAAACTAAACAATTATTTAATATGTGTGACATATTGCTGTCACATAAATTGTATAAAATAATAAATGTACTTAGGTAAAGTTTAATAATAGTAAAATAATAGTCCCCTCTATTATTCAAATAGGCACTGATAATTGGCAGTGCTTATTTTTTGTCGGTAAATTGTATTTAATTAAAAACATTGGTACAATTGGATATAAGATTATAATAACAAAATTATATTTTAGAAAGGTTGTAATGTTTTATGAATCCAGTAGCATTTTCAATTAATGGCTTTCAAATAAGATGGTATGGCATAATGATAGCTTTGGGAGTCATGGCAGCACTTTTTTTAGCTAATTTTAATTGTAGAAGTAAGAATTACAATTTTGACGATATAGTAGATACTTTTTTAATATCTTTTCCCTTTGCTATAATAGGAGCTAGGGCCTACTATGTTATTTTTCAATTTCAAGACTATAAGGATAATATAATAGACGTGTTCAATATAAGACTGGGAGGTCTTGCTATTCACGGAGGGCTTATATTTGGTCTTACAGCTGCGTACATATATACTAGACATAAAAAAATAGATTTTATAAAATTAGCTGATTGTGTAGCACCTTCTATAATACTTGCTCAGGCAATAGGAAGGTGGGGGAATTTTTTTAACGGAGAGGCTCATGGTGGACCTGTAAGCTATCAATTTATAAGCAAATTTCCGCTATTTATACAAAAGGGAATGTTTATAGATGGAACTTATTATCACCCTACCTTTTTATATGAATCTTTGTGGAATTTAACTGTGTGTATAATTCTCGTGTATATTTTGAGAAGAAATCATGATAGGGGTTCTGTAATATCAGCATACATAGGTTTGTACTCACTAGGAAGGTTTTTTATAGAGGGACTTAGAACTGACAGTTTAATGCTTGGAAGTATAAGAGTAGCACAGTTAGTTAGTCTTACAGGAGTTATATTTAGCATAGGTTTTTTCATATATTTAAAGCACAAGAAAAATATGAACTCATTGTAGAATTTATCACTGAAGTTGATTTATAATCGGTCATATGCTGACAAATTTCATCACCATAAAAACTTTTAATAAGTCTAAAACTTGTAAAAAAGTTTTTAAACGTGATTTCAATTTTGTCAGCATATTTCCCAAGGATAAGTCAACTTTTAGTCATAAATTCTATCTATAGATGTTAAACATTTACTGTATTATAAAGATGTATTCTAACTAAAAAATAAGATTATGCGTAGATATGTTTTTTACAATAATGAAGCACATTTAAATATTTTGTATATAAGTCTTAGTAAAAAGTTTTTGAAAAACTTAGGACTTTTGAATTGTTTGAGGTACGAGTTTTCAAAAGTCCTTAGCTTTTTCAAAATGTTTTACTTAGACTTATCAAAATATTTAAAGAGCTGAATGATGTAAAAAACATTCGGAGCATAATCTTATTTTTGTTTAGAATATCTATTTTGATTTACAGGTTTTATTCTGTCAATGTTAGATTCAGTGTTTTTTTACTGCCATTTCTGTTTACTACAATTTCCACTGTATCTCCAGATTTGTGAGTAGCTTTTATATCATTTATTTCACTTATAGACTTTACAGATTTACCGTCAAATTTTTGAATAACATCTCCAACCTTAAGTCCACATCTTTCTGCGGCACTAAATTCTTGTACTTCTGCTACATATACGCCTTCAGGCATATTATATGCTTGAGAGAGCCGTGAATTTATATCTCTACATGCAATGCCTAGCTTCAAAATAGGTTTCAAAAGACCGCTTAATTTAGGTTTTACAGTGTCTATTGGTATTGCAAATCCAATTCCTTCTACTCCACTTCCGCCTACTTTAGCAGAATTTATACCTATTACTTGGCCTGCAGAATTTACAAGGGCACCACCGCTGTTTCCTGGGTTTATGGCAGCATCTGTTTGAAGGTAGGTTTGAGTATTATTGCCAACTTTAATATCCCTATTTGTTGCACTTATAACACCAGTAGTTACAGTACCTAATAAGTCTTTACCAAGAGGATTTCCTATAGCTACGACAGAATCACCTACCTGAAGATTTTTGGAATCACCTAATTCTGCTACGGCTGGCATTTTTACATTACTAGTTACTTTAATTATAGCTAAATCAAGTGTTGCATCATAATTTACTACTTTTGCAGGTGCTTCTTTTTTATTGTTAAATATTACAGTTACTTTTTCAGCAGATTCTATAACATGATAGTTTGTAAGTATATATCCACTTTCATTTATTATTATACCTGAACCCATGCCATCGTCTTGGCTGCTGTTATCATTTGATTGATTTCCATCAGAAAATCCCAAAATATCAGACTGTGAAGCAGTTTTTATAGATACGCCAACTACAGCAGGACCTACTTTCTTTGCAATTTCTGATACAGTAAGGCCACCTTTCGCAGTTGATACAGGGGAAGCATTTATAGTAGAAGGTTTTTCACTTCCTGTATTTTGTAAAGCTAGATTTTGATATAATGGTGTGCTCTTAAACATACCTAATGTTGGTATGAAATATAAGGCACCTGCAATTGAAATACTTCCACCTAGTATACTGCATATTAATCCTACAGCTATATAAGACATAAATTTTTTACTTCTTTTAAGTTTATCTTTGAATTTAGTTTTTAAACTTATTTTTGAAGTATCATATTCATTGTTGAAATTACCCATGTAAGTACCTCCTAAAAAATTTTATTATTTATTTCATGTATATATAATAGAGTTGCTTTGTTACAGTTGTATGACAGAAGTGTTAATGAGTTGTGACAATTTTGCTTCAAATTTTAATAAATAGTATTGACAATACTTATTTATTATTATAACATAGGTTGGGCAATTAATTAGGAGGCTAACTAAATGGAAAGCAAAGTAAAATGTGAACCCTGTGATAAATTTGTAACATATTGGCTTAGGGTAATTTATAGAAATATGACAAATTTACATAATAGTAAACTTGCTAAATATGGTTTGACTACATCACAAGTAGGAGTACTTGTACATTTATGGATAGAAGATGGGTTAACTCAGAAGGAAATAGCCGAAGAACTTCAATTAAGACCAGCTTCCATCACAGGACTTGTAAATACTTTAGTATCAAAGGGATGGATAGACAGAAGAGAGGACACTAAAGATGCTAGAATAAATAGAATTTATCTTACAGAAGAAGGAAAAAACATAAGGCTTAAATGTATGTCAGCAAACGATGAAATAGAGGCAATCTTAAGTAATGGGTTTTCAAAAGAAGAAAAGCAGCTTATGCTTTCCTGGCTGAAAAAATTGAATAAGAATTTATTGTAGGACAGCCTAAAATATTTAGGCTATTAACTATTTTTATAGGAGGAATTAATTTGGAACGATCAGTAAAATTAAGAGATGAAAAGGTTGGTAAATTATTATTGGAATTTTCTATACCAGCTATAATTGGTATGCTAGTTAACTCACTTTATATTGTAATAGATAGGATATTTATAGGAAGAGTTGTTGGAGCTATGGCTATATCAGGTGTAAGTTTGACTTTCCCTATATCCATACTTATAATGGCTTTTGGTATGCTTGTAGGAATAGGTGCTGCAGCAAGAATATCCATAAGGCTAGGAGAAAATAATAAAGATGAAGCAGAACACATATTAGGAAATGCATTTGTACTTTTGATTATAGTTTCTATAGCAATTACAATTTTGGGACTTATTTTTGTGGACCCTATGTTGAGGGGGTTTGGAGCTAGTGATAACACTATAGGTTATGCTAAGCAGTTTATAACTATTTTAATTTCTGTTTCTACATTTCAAACTGTAGGTTTTGGATTAAATAATGTAATACGTTCGGAAGGTGATCCTAAGACAGCAATGAATACAATGCTTATAGGAGGTATATGTAATATAATATTGGACTTCCTATTTATATATATACTTCATTTTGGAATAAGGGGAGCCGCTATAGCTACTTCAATTTCTCAGGGGATAAATATGATATGGGTACTTTATTATTTCTTAAAGGGAAATAGTATGCTTAGAATAAAAAAGAAGTATCTTCGTTTAAACAAAGATATAGTTATAAGTATTTTTTCTATAGGAATGTCTCCTTTTGCAATGCAGATTGCTGCAAGTTTGGTAAATGTGATATTGAACAAGAGCTTAGGAATATATGGCGGAGACCTAGCTATAGGTGCTATGGGTATAATAAATGGTATAGCTACTATTATACTTATGCCTATATTTGGAATAAATCAAGGATCACAGCCAGTAATTGGATTTAATTATGGAGCTAGATTGAATAGACGTGTAAAGAAAGCATTACTACTGGCAATTGGAGCAGCAACTGTTATATCTGCTGCAGGAGGAATTGCAGTTCAAATTTTCCCTACAGCTTTAGTAGATATGTTTAATAAGTCTGATATGAATTTGACTAATATAACTGTAAATGGAATAAAAATATTTATGGTTATGTTTCCTATAATAGGATTTCAAATAGTAAGCTCTAACTTTTTTCAAGCTATAGGAAAAGCTAAAATTTCCATGTTTTTGGCACTTTTAAGACAGGTAATAGTTCTTATCCCTATGCTTCTTATACTTCCAAGAATATTTAAGCTAAATGGAGTATGGATGGCAGCTCCTGTATCCGATGCTGTAGCTTCCATATTGACGGCTTTGTTTTTATATTTTGAAATTAAAAAGTTAAATTCAAATGAAAAAGAAAATGTGAAGTCAGCAGAAATATCTGCATAATGTGCAAAGTAATCAATTCGCAATAATTGTGCATTGTGAACTGTTAACTGTGAATTAAAAAAGAGAGGTATGGTATGCATAAGTGGTGTGATTCATCTATACTTGGAGAAATGTATGAAAGATCAATGGAAAAGGAAGAAAGAAAACGGAAGGGGAGTTTTTATACTCCTCATTACATAGTTGACTATATAGTGAAAAATATTATGTCAAATTTAGATCTTAAGAAAAATCCTTGTATAAAAGTATTAGATCCTTCTTGTGGAAGTGGATATTTTTTAGTAAGAGTATATGAAATTTTAATGGAAAAATTCAGTAAAAATTTAGAGACCATTAGAAATACTTTTAAAAATAAAACTTATACCATTGAAACTCAAGATGGATTAAAGAGTATAGACGGATTTCACTATTGGCAGCAGGAAAATTTAAGCTTTCATATATTAAAGAAATGTATATATGGTGCAGATATAGACAGTACCGCTGTAGAGCTTACAAAAATTAATTTAAGTAAAGTCAGTGGTATAAACATTAATATGAAGGACAATATAATATGCTGCAACAGTCTTATAAAGTGGAATGAAATTGATAATATGGGAAAATACAAGAAATCTAATATTCAATCTGCTATTAAGTTTTGGAGCAGAAAATATGATTATGTACTGGGAAATCCTCCCTGGGTATCTTTAAGTCGAAAGAATAAGATGAATATAGAGGATGAATTATTAAAGTATTATAGTGAAAATTATAATGGAAATACATATTTGCCCAATTTGTATGAGTATTTTATAAAAAGGTCTATGGAAATATTAAAATCTGGAGGAAGGTTTGGCTTTGTAGTTCCTGATAGGCTGTCACGAAATCTTCAATACAGTGAACTTAGAAAGAGTTTACTCAAAAAGTACAACATATTAAATCTTGTATTTGAGATAGATTTTCCGGAAATAAATACAGATTCTATGATTATAATAGTAGAGAATAAGCATAAAAAAGTAAATAAAATGAAAATAGATATTTATAAAAAAAGAGTATATGAAATGTATCAGCATGAATATCTGAGAAATTCAAAATTTAAGTTTACATATTGTTGTTATAATGAAAACTTAAACATAAAGGATTGTATAGAGAAAAATAGCAGCAAATTAGAAAACATTTGTAATACTTTTACAGGATTTATAGGTTATAGTAAAAAAATAACTTCTGTTAAAAAAAATAAACATCAGGTTGAAGTATTAAAAGGGGAAAACATAAAAAAATTTCAAGTTTTAAACAATTATTATTATGATTTTGTACCTGAAAACATAATAGGTGGGACTAAGAATATAGAAAAGCTTACTTTTAAAAATAAAATAGTAATAAGGAAAACTGGGAAAAATTTAATAGCAGCCATGGATGATAAGGGACGTATAATAGAACAATCCTTATATGGAATAATAAGCACAAATGAGGAAGTTTCTCCACAGTATATTTTGGCAATATTGAACTCAGAGCTAATTCAGTGGTATTATTTAAATTTTTTAATTACTAACTCTAATTCTATTCCACAAATTAAAAAATGCAATTTGGATGAAATACCAATAAGACACTGCAGCAGACAAACTAAAGAAGATATAGAAAAATTAGTTCATAAAATTATGAATGATAATGATGAAAGAGATATGTTGAAGAAAATGTTAGATGACAAGATATTTGAATTATATAATATTGATAATAATTATAGAAGTATTATATTAAGTGATATTGAAAAAAATTAATTCAACTTTCACAATTTAAAAATTTTATATGTGCTGTTTTACATTCTGCATACAAAAAAGTACTTGATTTTTAGTTATTTTCTCCCTAATATATTTATTAAGGATGGTGAAGAATATGAAAAATTTTAAGTTCTAATATATTCTAGATTTAATAAGTATCCAAATAAAATAGGTGATAGGGGGAATAATTTGTGATAACATTATTTGGCATTTTATTTGCGGTTTTTGCTATATTTATTGTATTTTCTTTGTTAGGGATTATAGTGCTTCCATTTGTAGGTATAGTTATATTTCTAGCTTTTATAATGGCTATTATAGGATTTGTTTTTAAAATAGTATTTTCACTACCTTTTTTAATATTTGTTGTTATACTTGGATTTTTACATTTTAGTAAGAAATAGTTTTTATTTATAAAAATGTTGACTTATTATGAACAAGATGATAATATAAAAACGTACATTAAATAAACTTTTTAACAGAACATTCGTATAATCTTGATAATATGGTTCAAGAGTATCTACCAAGGTACCAAAAATCCTTGACTATGAGTGGATTCCGTGGAAATGGTATTTTTTTTTAACTATTTTCTAACTTGGATTATCCCATAATTCATGTTAGAAATTTTTTAATTTTGGAGGGAATTACATGAATGTTGAAAAAGCGAACAAAAATGACGGTGGCAATTTATCTTTTTTAGAATCATTTTTTAAATTGCCGGAAAACAATACTACTGTAAGGACGGAGATTTTAGCAGGTGTTACTACTTTTATTACTATGGCCTATATAATCTTTGTAAATCCAACTATACTTATGCAGGCAGGAATGAATGTACATGGGCTTATGGGAGATGCAGCGGTTAAAGCTGGGGTATCTGCAATAAACGACCCTATTGTAGGCTCTATATTTACGGCAACTTGCATAGCAGCGGCTGTTGGAACTTTCATAATGGCACTTTATGCAAATCTACCTTTTGCACAGGCACCAGGAATGGGACTTAACGCATTTTTTACTTACAGTGTTTGTTTAGGTATGCACTATACATGGCATCAAGCACTGGCAGCAGTTTTAGTATCAGGAATAATTTTTATTATAATAACGGTAACTTCTATAAGGGAAAAAATTGTAGATGCGCTTCCATTTAATTTAAAACTTGCTATATCAGGAGGTATCGGACTTTTTATAGCTCTTATAGGATTAAAAAATGCAGGAATTGTAATATCAGATCCTTCTACATTGGTTGCTTTTGGAAAACTAACTAGTGCACCTGTTTTACTGTCAATTATAGGTATTTTAATTACAGTTATACTTATGGCAAGAAATGTTAAAGGATCAATTTTAATAGGAATAATATTAACTACTATAGTTGGTATACCTTTAGGAGTGACACATCTTACAGGAATAAAGGTTATAAGTGCACCACCATCACTTGCACCTACATTCTTTGCTTTTGATTTTAAAGGACTTTTGGGAATAGGAAAAGCAGGTGTAGTAGGAGGTTTAACTAGCATAATTATGGTAGTCATAACATTTACTTTAGTAGATTTGTTTGATACTATAGGAACACTTGTTGGAACAGCTGAAAAAGCTGGCATGGTTGATGAAAATGGAAGAGTTAAAAATATGCACAAGGCTCTTTTTGCAGATTCCCTTGCAACTACTATTGGTTCAATGTTAGGAACAAGTACTGTTAATACATATGTAGAATCCACTTCAGGTGTATCTGCAGGAGGTAGGACAGGACTTACATCATGTGTTGTCGGAATATTATTTATACTTTCACTATTCTTTAGTGGACTAGTTGGAATAGTTCCTACCCAAGCTACAGCTCCAGCACTTATAATTGTAGGGGCGCTTATGATAGGAGTAGTTACTAAAATAGACTTTAGTGATTTTACAGAAGGACTTCCAGCTTTCTTTGCTATAGCATTTATGCCATTTAGTTACAGTATAGCAAATGGTATAGCAGCAGCAATAATATTTTATCCAATAGTTAAAATAGTTACAGGAAAATATAAGGAAGTTCATCCAATAGTATATGTACTTGCAGCTCTATTTATATTTAGATTTGCTATGCTTTCATAATTGAAGATAAAAAATAACTGGTTAGAAAAATTTGTTTTCTAACCAGTTATTTTTTTAATTAATAGTTAAGAATGAAGAATTAATAGTTAATGTGGATTTTTTTCGTTACACTACAAAAAATCTTCCTTCACTGTCAATTGTCCACTATCAACTATCAACTTAAAAACTTTTCGAAGTAAAGTCTTTATATATTTTAGTCTACAAAACTATTCCAGTAATTTGAATAATCAATTGCTACAGGTGATACATTGGAATAGTTTACATCATAGTGTTCAGCTAATGCATTTATGAATTCTTTTGCAGGCATTCCGGATTTTTCTATCAAACCTTCAATTTCTTTTTGTAAGTCCTCTGGTATTTTAGAAAAACAGTAGGTAGTATTCATTTTAACAAATCCCCCTTATAATATAGTACTAACATTTAATATATTATATGACATATAACTTTTTAAGTGTAATACATATGCTGAATTCCTATATTTAGTATAGCATTATGCGCAAAAAAATTCAATAAAGACTAGCCTATAGCACACTATTTTTTATGTGATTCTTTGAAAGAAAGTAGTTTTTTATATACATTTTGTGCTTCTATTAGAGTAAGTGTTTTTTGTATACATTCGGCCATTAATTTATGGCCTAGTGCTGTAGGATGAATTCCATCTATAAATAAATCGTCATTGGTGTTTGCTCCTAATTTTTCTTGGAAGCAACTATAAAAGTCTGCATAAAAAAGATTATTTTTAGTGCAAAAATCTATTATCCAATTTCTGTATTCACTTTCTAGTTTACTTACTTTCTCATAATCTAAAGTGCTATCCCATTTTTCCTTAGCTAATTTTTTGTATACAAGAGGTTCTATACCTATTATTGTAATTATTTTTGAAGATAGGGATTCCTTTACGAGCTCCTTTAAATTATCTGTTACTAGTTTTAGAGTCCTTCCAGTCATAAAGTCATTGCATCCAACTGTAATGAGTACATGACTAGGGCTATTTTGAATTATATCTTTATAAGAACGTGACAACAATCCTGAAGCTGTATCTCCACATACTCCTTTGTTTAAAATATCTATTTGAAGTTTTTCTTTTAGAATGGATACAAAACATTCACTGTTAGAAACACCATATCCAGCAGTTAAGCTGTCTCCTATACATACCATTTTCATAGTTATGCCATCTCCTTTCAATTTTTAAAACGTAAAATAATGTTCGATATGGTATGAACATTACTATCATATATTTCCTTACAATCTTAAAATATACGAATATTATGTAGTGAATTAGTTTAAACGTATTGAATTATACAATTTGATATGATAATATAAGTATATCATAAATAAATGAATAGAATATCCATATAATCCTAATAATGAGGTTTAGGAGTATCTACAGAGAACCGTAAAATTCTCACAGCTATGGATAACTTTATTTAAAGCTGGATATTTTTATATCAAGTTTTAGTTAAGGTTACTAGCTTAAGGTTTCACATAGATTCTCAATTGTAGATTTTATTGAAACCTTTTTATTATACTTTTGGTAATATAATCTAACATTTGTTGTTTAAGGAGGACGAATATGAAAGTAGCAATTATATTTGGAAGTAGTTCCGACATTGACAAGATGAAAGGAGCTGCCAAAGCCTTAAAAGAATTTGATATTCAATATGAGGCATATATTTTATCAGCTCACAGGGTTCCGGAAAAGCTTTTGGAAACTGTAAAAAAATTAGAAGAAGAAGGCTGTGAATGTATTATTTCAGGTGCTGGTCTTGCAGCACATCTTCCAGGAGTTATTGCAGCTAATACAACTATTCCAGTTATAGGAGTTCCACTTAATGCAGCTATTTCTGGACTTGATTCTCTCTTTTCAATAGTACAGATGCCAAAATCCATACCTGTAGCTACAGTTGGAATAAATAACAGTTACAATGCAGGCATGCTGGCAGTAGAGATTTTAGCACTTAAATATTCTGAAATTAAAAAGAAATTAATTGAATATAGAAAAAATATGAAAGAAAAGTTTATAAGTGAAAACGGAAAAGGAGTGGAATTATAAAATGGAAAAAGGAAAAATGATATATGAAGGAAAAGCAAAAAAGGTATATGAAACAGAAGACAAGGACAAAGTAATAATTTATTATAAAGATGATGCTACAGCTTTTAATGGAGAGAAAAAGGGACAGATATCAGATAAAGGAGTATTAAATAATACAATTACTTCAATGCTCTTTGAGTTACTTGAAAAACATGGTATAGAAACCCACTTTGAAGAAAAATTAAATGATAGAGAACAACTTTGTAAAAAGGTAGAAATAGTTCCTTTAGAAGTAATTGTTAGAAATGTAGCAGCAGGAAGTATGGCAAAGAGATTGGGATTAGAGGAAGGCAGCGCACTTAAAACTACAGTATATGAATTAAGCTATAAAAATGATGAACTTGGAGATCCTCTTATAAATGATTATCATGCAGTTGGAATTGGAGCTGCTACTTTTGATGAGCTTAAAACTATATATAAGATGACTGAATCCATAAACAATATCTTAAAAGAATTTTTCTTGAAACAGGGAATAAAATTGATAGATTTTAAATTGGAATTTGGTAAGTTTAATGGAAAAATAGTTTTAGCTGATGAGATATCACCAGATACATGCAGACTATGGGATGCAAAGACTAATGAAAAATTAGATAAAGATAGATTTAGAAGAGATATGGGAAATGTAAAAGAAGCTTATGTAGAAATATTGAAGAGAATAAGTAAAAATTAGCAGCTGCCTTAATTTTATGGTTAAAAGGAGAGAATTTTTGATGTGCACTTTAAATGATAAATTTAATACTTGCTCCTGTATTGATTTGGAGGAAGATAAATTCAAGGATGAATGCGGTGTATTTGGAATATTTTCTAAGAACAATATAGATGTAGCATCTTTAACTTATTATGGACTATATGCTCTCCAGCATAGGGGACAGGAAAGTGCAGGTATTGTGGTCTCTGATGGAAGTGAATTTAAGTATCATAAAGGGATGGGACTTGTAGCAGATGTATTTAATAAGGATGTATTAGAAGGACTTAAAGGAAAAAGTGCTATAGGTCACGTAAGGTATTCTACAGCAGGCTCAAGTACTTTAAACAATGCCCAGCCGCTTATGGTGAAGTATAAACTTGGATCTATTGCTATAGCACACAATGGTACTTTGGTCAATGCAGATGTCATAAGAGGACTTTTAGAAGATGCAGGATATATCTTTCAGACATCTGTAGATTCAGAAGTTATTTTAAGTCTTATTGCAAGAGAGGCTAGGAGAGATATAGGTAAAGCTGTAGTAGATACAGTTCAGGCAGTGAAAGGTTCTTATGCAATTACTATTTTAACGGAAAATGAACTTATAGGTGTAAGAGATCCAAATGGGATAAGACCGCTTTGTATAGGTGAAATAAACGGAGATTATATACTCTGTTCTGAAAGCTGTGCCCTGGATTCTATAGGAGCAAATTTTATAAGAGATGTAAAGCCTGGAGAAATTGTAATTATAAACGATGATGGAATTAAATCTATAAATTTTGCAGAAAAGACAAAATGTGAAACCTGCTCTTTTGAATATATATATTTTGCAAGACCAGATAGTACTATAGATGATATAAATGTATATACGTCAAGAGTTAAAGCAGGAAGAATACTTTATAGAGAAAATCCAGTGGAGGCAGATGTAGTTATAGGTGTTCCTGATTCGGGGATACCAGCAGCTCTTGGATATTCAGAAGAATCGGGAATACCTTATGCTATAGGATTCATAAAAAATAAATATGTAGGAAGAACATTTATTGCTCCATCCCAAGAACTTAGGTCTAAAGCAGTAGCTGTAAAATTAAACCCTTTAAAGGTAAATGTAGAAGGAAAAAGAGTAGTAATTGTTGATGATTCCATAGTTAGAGGAACTACCAGTGGAAAACTTGTAGAAATACTTAGAAAAGCTGGAGCTACTGAAGTGCACTTTAGAGTTTCATCTCCTGTAGTTAAATATCCTTGCTATTTTGGTATTGACACCCCTTATAGGTCTCAACTTATAGGGTCTAATGCAAAAATAGAGGAAATAAGAGATAAAATAGGAGCAGACAGTTTAGGTTATATAAGTATAGATGGGATTTTAAAATCCCTTCAATGTACTGAGTCAAAAGGATATTGCTTAGGGTGCTTTAATGGAATATATCCAATATCTGTACCTATAGAAAAAGATAAAAATTATTTAGAGTAAGAGGTGATTTGCTGTGGTAACATATAAAGATTCCGGTGTAAATATTGAAGAAGGATATAAGTCAGTAAAACTTATGAAAGAATATTCATCTAAGACTTTTATACCAGGAGTTTTAAATGGACTTGGAAGTTTTGCAGGTATGTTTGAACTTGGTAAATGTAAAAATCCAGTACTTGTATCTGGAACAGATGGAGTAGGAACAAAGTTAAAAATAGCATTTCAAATGAAAATGTATGATACAGTGGGAATAGATTGTGTGGCCATGTGTGTAAATGATGTTTTGTGTCATGGTGCAAAACCCCTGTTTTTTTTAGACTACCTAGCTTGCTCTAATTTGGAAGCAGAAGTTGCAGCAGATTTGGTTAAAGGCGTATCAGATGGATGTATTCAAGCAGGTTGTGCCCTAATTGGGGGAGAAACTGCTGAAATGCCTGGCTTTTATTCCAAGGGAGACTATGACATGGCAGGATTTACTGTAGGAGTTGTGGAAAGAGATAATATAATAAATGGAAGTACAGTAGAAGAAGGAGATGTTCTTGTAGGGATAGCATCTAGTGGAGTTCACAGTAACGGATATTCATTAGTAAGGAAAATTGTAAAAGATTTTGATGAGGACTTTTTAGGTACGCCTATAGGAAAAGTACTTTTGACACCTACAAAGATATATGTAAAACCTGTACTTAAACTTCTGGATAAATTTAAAATTAAGGCCATGGCTCATATAACTGGAGGGGGATTCTTTGAAAACATACCTAGAATGTTTAAAGATGATTTTACTGCAGTTATAGATAAGAAAAGCTTTGAAGTGCCACCTATATTTAAGCATTTAATGGAATTAGGAGTAGAAGAAAAACAGATGTACAATACGTATAACATGGGAATAGGATTTGTACTATGTGTAGATAATAAAGATGCTAAAAACGTAGTGGAAGAATTAAATAAAATGGGTGAAAAGGCATATGTAATAGGAAGCGTAAAAAAAGGGGAAAAAGCAGTATGTTTAAAATAGCAGTTTTGGTTTCTGGAGGAGGTACTGACCTTCAGTCTATAATAGATGCAGTTGAGAGCGGATATATAAAAAGCTGCAGTATAGAAGCTGTAATAGGTGACAGACCTGGAATTTATGCTTTAGAAAGAGCTGAAAAGCATAATATAAAATCCTATGTATTAGATAAGAAAATATATAAGTCTAATATTTCTCAGGAAATATTAAAGATGCTTAAAGACAAAGTTGACTTAATAGTATGTGCAGGTTGGCTTTCCATACTTAAAGGAGAGCTGATTTCAGAATTCAGAAATAAAATAGTAAATATACACCCTTCTTTAATACCATCCTTTTGCGGAGATGGTATGTATGGCATAAAGGTTCATGAAAAGGCAATTGAGTATGGAGTTAAAGTATCAGGCTGCACTGTACACTTTGTAGATGAGGGTACAGACAGCGGTGCTATAATAATTCAAAAGACAGTTCCTGTACATTTTGAAGATACTCCAGAAATGCTTCAAAAGAGAATATTAGAAGAAGAGCATAAAGCCCTTCCTGAAGTTATCAAACTTATTTCTGAAAACAAAATAGTGGTGAAAAACAGAATAGTAAAAGTTTGTAATTAAAATAATTGGAGGCGCAAATTATGATAAATCGTGCATTAATAAGTGTTTATAACAAAAATGGATTATTGGATTTAGCAAAATTTTTGATAAATAGGGGAGTTGAAATAATATCTACAGGTGGAACTTATAGATATCTTGTAGAAAATAATATAAAGGTTACAGAAGTATCTAAAGTTACTGGATTTGACGAGATACTAGATGGCAGAGTAAAGACACTTCATCCAGTTATACACGGCGGTATACTTGCCAAAAGAGATAATAAAGAACATATGGACACTATAAAGAGCAAGAACATAAAACCAATAGATATGGTAGTCGTAAATTTATATCCTTTTTTCGACAAGGTATGTGATAACATAACTTTTGATGAAAAGATAGAATTTATTGATATTGGTGGTCCAACTATGATAAGAGCTGCAGCCAAAAATTTTCAAGATGTAATAGTTGTTACAGATGTAAATGACTATTCACAAATAATTAACGAAATAGAAACTTCTGGAGACGTAAAATATGAATTTAGGAGAAAACTTGCAGGTAAGGTATTTAATTTGATGTCTGCTTATGATGGAGCTATAAGTAATTTCCTACTTGAAGATGAATATCCAGAATACTTAAGCTTGTCTTATAAAAAATCTCAAAGCTTAAGATATGGAGAAAATCCACATCAAAGTGCAGCTTATTACACAGAAACTGTAGGAAAAGCCCCTATGAAAGATTTTGAACAGTTAAATGGTAAAGCACTTTCATATAATAATATGAGAGATATGGATATGGCCTGGAAGGCAGTAAATGAATTTGAGGAAGTATGCTGCGTTGCAGTTAAACACAATACTCCTTGTGGTGTGGCTCTTGGAAAAGACCTACATGAAGCTTATGTAAAAGCTTATGAATGTGATTCTACTTCTATTTTTGGAGGTATTATAGCTGTAAACAGAAAATTAGATGCAAAGACTGCGGAGGAAATAGCTAAAATTTTTGTTGAAATAGTCATAGCACCGGATTTTGATAAGGATGCAATTGAAATATTAAAGGCAAAGAAAAATCTGAGAATAATTAAATGTGATGTAAAACCTACTAATAGTTTTGAAATATCAAAATTGGATGGTGGGATACTTGTACAATCTTCTGATGATAAATTGGTAGATGAGACTAAAGTAGTTACGGAAAAGGAACCTTCAAAAGAAGAGATGGACAATTTGATATTTGGAATGAAGGTTTGTAAATATGTAAAATCAAATGCTATTGTAGTAGTTAAAGACTTTATGGCTAAAGGAATTGGCGGAGGACAGGTAAATAGAATATGGCCTGCATGCCAGGCACTTGATAGGGCAGGAGATGGGGTAGTACTTGCCTCAGATGCATTTTTCCCATTTAGTGATGTAGTATGTGAAGCAGCAAAACATGGAATAAAATCTATAATACAACCAGGAGGTTCCATAAAAGATAAGGATTCTATAGATGAATGTAATAAAAATGGAATTTCTATGGTGTTTACAGGGGTAAGACATTTTAAACATTAGTTCTTAAGGCATTTGAAAAATAAGCCAGTATACTGACTAGTTATTTATTTGAAAATGCCTACTATGAAAAGGGGGATTTTATATAATGAAGGTACTTGTAATAGGTTCCGGCGGAAGAGAACATGCTATTTGTTGGAAGATATCTCAAAGTCCCAAGGTGGATAAAATATTTTGCGCTCCAGGAAATGGAGGAACGGATATAGTAGATAAATGCAGCAATCTAAACATAACAGATATGGATGAGCTTATAGATTTTGCATCTAAAGAAAATATAGATTTAACTGTGGTAGGCCCGGAAGGACCACTTACAGAGGGTATAGTGGATAAATTTAAAAGTAAGGGACTTAAAATATTTGGACCAAGTTTAAAAGCTGCTGAGCTTGAAGGAAGTAAAATCTATTCCAAGGATTTCATGAAAAAGTATGGAATTAAAACTGCTGAGTATTGCACTTTTGATGATAAAGACAGTGCTTTAAAATACATAGAAAATTGTAGATATCCGGTAGTTATAAAGGCTGATGGGTTAGCAGCAGGAAAAGGTGTTTCCATATGCCAGAATTATGAGGAAGCAAGTATTGCATTAAATGATTTTATGGTAAAGGACGTATTTAAAGGGGCAGGAAAAAATGTAGTTATTGAAGAATTCCTAGAGGGAGTAGAGGCTTCAATACTTACAATAACAGATGGAAATACTATTCTTCCATTTATATCTTCAAAGGATCATAAGCAAATATATGATGGGGGTCTAGGACCAAATACAGGTGGAATGGGAGCTATAGCTCCAAATCCATACTGCACGGAGGAAGTTTCAAAAGACTTTGAGAAAAATATAATGGAACCTACTTTAAGAGGAATACAGCAGGAAAACTTAGATTATGTGGGAATAATCTTCTTCGGCATTATGATAACAAAAAATGGAGTTTATTTGTTAGAGTATAATGTTAGAATGGGTGATCCTGAAACTCAAGCTGTACTTCCACTTATGAAAAGTGATTTTGTGGAACTTATAGAAAATGCTATAGATGGAAAACTTGATAAATTTAATTTGAAATGGAAAAAGGGAGCCTCCTGCTGTGTTGTAGCTGCGTCTAAAGGGTATCCTTTAAAGTATGATACTGGTTTTAAAATAGAAGGTATAGAAAAGTCCAGTAATGTTTTTGCAGCAGGGGTTAAAAAGGAAAATGGACAGTTTAAGACATCTGGTGGAAGGGTCTTAGTAGCTTATGGAGTTGGAAATGATTTGAATTCTGCTGTGGAAGTTGCTTACTGTAATTTGAAAAAAATAAGTTTTCCAGGTATGTATTTTAGAACAGATATAGGAAAGTAAATTATAATTTTAGTAAAAAATTTAGAAAAAATGACCTACCTTAATTTTCATAAGGCAGGTCATTTTTTTAAATTAACAGAATGTAAAAGATTTTTCAGTGGAAATAATTTAAAAATAATAGTAAAATAGTTCTATACTGTATGGAGGTTAATTTAAATGAATGATTCGAGAAATAGACGAAGGAAAAATATAAAGAGAAAGAAAAAGTTTTCTCCTAGACTGTTCTTTTTGTTTATAATTTATGAGCTTATAGTAGTTGTAGTTACTAGCCCTTTACTAGTATTTTATGGGCCATTTAAAAATGTAAAAAACCAGATAGTAAGTACGGCTATGGCTACTTTTACTCATCAATACATAGCTACTCTTTTTTTGTCAAAGGATGAAATAAATAAAATACTTCAAGAAGGCAAGAGTGGTCAAACTACTAGCCAGGAAGCTGAAGATTTAAATGATGTAAATATAAATCATGTAGGTGATAAGGAGATAAAAAGGTATGATATACCGAGCACAAGATTTGATGGCTATATTTTAGAGATAAAAGATCCTAAGAGAATACGTATAGGATATACTAGTAAATTGAGGGAAGTTGGAGAAAGAACAAGTGAAATAGCCCAGAGAAATGGAGCTGTTGCAGCTATAAATGGAGGTGGATTTACAGATAAATCTGGTGGAAAATATTGGGTAGGAACAGGAGGTTATCCAGAGGGAATTATAATATCTGGTGGTAAAGTAATATACAGTGATGTAAAATCTAATGAGAAAATAAATGTTACAGCTTTTACTCCAACTGGAAGACTTATAGTTGGAGACCACACACTTAAGGAACTCCTTGCCGATGGTGTAACGGAGGCAATTTCTTTTAGAAACTCACTTATAATAAATGGCAAGACTGTATCAGTAGAAAATGAAGGTTTAAATCCTAGAACAGCTATAGGTCAGAAGGCAGATGGAACAATAGTCATGCTGGCTATAGATGGTAGAAAAGGATTGAAGATGGGAGCTTCATTAAAAGAAGTACAAAATATACTTTTGCAGCAAGGTGTAATTAATGCAAGCAATTTAGATGGAGGTTCATCCACTACAATGTACTTTAATGGAGAAGTAATAAATAATCCTTGTGATTGGAACGGTGAGAGAACTGTAGCTACAGCTATATATGTAAAACCTTAGAGGAGAGTGTGGTAGATGAAAAAACTTAAGAGAATAATTGTGTGGACAATGATTCCTATAGTTATGGAATTAGCAGGCCTTTTATTAGTAGATAAATTTTATTTTGGTGGCGATTCTAATTTCAATATAAAAAAGGTAGATACTACTTCAAAACAGACAGCTAACAAAATTAGTGTAAAAATACCTGAAGATGCAAAGATGGTAAAAGTATCTCACAGTGGAAATTACATATCATATTATGATGGCCAATCTTTACAAGTAATTGATACATTAAAAAATAACAAAAAAGAAGTGGACTTACAAAATGATTTATCCTATTATACCTGGAACTTGGATACAGATAACATACTTATAGCAGAAAAGACAAGTGGTGGATCAGAATCAAGAAATTTAAAATTTGAGACTTATGATGCAAAACGTGATTCAACTTATCCACTAAAAAATGAGGAAAAGAAGCAGGAACTTTCAATATTACTTCCAGATAATTCTTATAATGTAAAACATATAGCTTTTTCTGGAGCTAGCAATGTAATCTATGTCAGCAGTGCTACTAATGGAGAGGGCAGCAGTAGAATATATAGAATTGATGTAATGATCAGGATGAATTTAGTCAATTTTGTAAGATGCCAGCTTGGAAATATGGCTGCTATAAATGGCACAAATGGTGATGAACTTATATATGAAGACAGGACTTCCAATAGAATAAGAACTAGCAGGGGTGGAATAATAGCTACCGGTGAAAATGCTATGCATTATTTGTTGAACACAGACAACAACGACAATATTTACATAGGAAATGGGGAAGACAATAAAGTTAATAAAATATTTGTGGCAAATCTTAAAACTAATAAAAGCAGCTGGAAGGAATATACGCTTTCAGGTGCTGTAAATAAAAATAATATATATGTTACAAGAAGTGGCAATATATATATAAATGATTCAAAAAATAGTCAGGTAAAAGATATTACTACAGGCAAAGTTACCAAGTATTCAGGAAATTTTATATCTGTATATAAATATGGAGTAATAAGCCAGGATGGCAAAAAGCTAACAAATAGTCTATTTTAGACATTTGAAAGAAAATAACTAGCGGCTATGCTAGTTATTTCTTTGAAAATGCCTTAGTTGGATTTAAAATAGTATAAGTTACCGTCTTCTATAGAATAGTCTATGAGTTTTTCATTGTATAAATAGGATATGAATGCAGATATTCCTCCAAAATTCAAATGATATTCATGAAAATTTAAAGATAAATTGTTTAAAATAGTTATGTCTTCCAATATGTTTTCTCTAGTGAGCGGTTGATCTAAAAGATCTAGAATTTGATTTTTATATTTATCTATATTTTTGATGTTTTTATCTACTAAAGAATTTATTTCACTTTTATTCAGTACCTTTTTGGAGTGGCTTATTACAAAGTAATCTGCATCAATGTCCTTAATTTTATTCAATGACAGGAGGCTATTTTCTATATTATATAAGTATGGGAAGGAGTATTTATCCAGTATTTCGCTGCTGAATATGGAATCTCCAAGGAAACATACTTTTTCAGGAGTTACTATTCCTATTTGCTCTATTGAATGTCCGGAAAGCGAAATAATGTTAAATTTCTCGTCATTCAATTTATTTATACCATATTCTAAAATGAAATCTACCTCTAGAGGTTTATTACTCCTATCAAATGCTTTTGAAGGGTAGGATGAGGAAAGAATAGATGGGAAGATCTCTGTGTTTTCCATAAATAATTTTTCTAATTTAGATGTATACACTAGACAGCCTGGATAGTTTTTCTTAAAGTATAAGTTTCCACCACAGTGATCTAAGTGACTGTGTGTATTTATTATGTATTTGGGATGTAGGCTGTTTTCTATAAGCAAATTCTCTATTTTTTTTGCTTCAGTGTTGTTTATGCCTGTATCTACAATCAGGCAGTTTTTATTTTTAAATATGAATACTCCACAGTTAGTGGGAGCATCTATGTAATAGGTATTTCCTTTTATCTTATTTAAAGTCATTGAAAACACTTCCTTGAAATATTTGAATTATTATTTTGCATACATAGATGATAACATATTTTATCTTTAAAGCAAATATAGTTCCCAATATGAAATGAAATTTTGAAATTAAGGATTTATAATGATATAATTTTTAATAGGTATTTTTACGTTAAGATAATTTTAAATGGAGGTATTTTAGATGGATTCAGCTATGACAGGATTACTTATGTTTATGGGATTCATGGGTGTTATGCAGGGACTTGGAATGAAATATAGCAAAGCTGTGAGGACAAAATTTAAATTAGATGCAGAAGGTGTAGATAAAAAATATGTTAATTTTAAGGCTAATTTTTTAATTATACTAGGAGGAATAATATTAATATTCCAATTAATTATTTTTATAAATCCTACATTTGGTAATAGACTAGAAATAATGTTACCAGCAGTTTTACTTGTAGGTATTACCTGGGATTTTATATATAAAAGAACGAGATTTAAACATAATGATAAGAAAAAGTAAAAGTTAATGCTAAAAGGTCTGTATATAAATTGTACAGACCTTTTAGCATTAACTTTTTCTCATATTGCACAAATTCCTATTTGGGCATCTGGAACAGTCATGATCTTTTTTGCTTAATTTTATATTTTTATCAGCTCCATATATATATGCCATAGAACGCATGGAAGAAAGCATATAGTCTTCATTTACAGTCAAATTTAAGAAATTCTCCGCATCTAGTTTATCTAGTATATACTTTTGACATTTAAGAGGAATCTCTCCATCTCCAGGAGATATTCTACAGCTCAATCCTAGGTGTAACTCTTTAACTTTAGTATATATGTGGCTAAAGAGTTGTGAGCTGAGTTCAAACAAATAAGATGAAGCCATAGCATCAAGCATCATACCTTCCTTCATATTTCCATATGAAAAGAATTCATTTACTTTACTTGTACAATTATCACCCATAGTTATAATGCAATACACGATATATTCATAATTTTTTACAGCTTCAAAGTTAAAGTTATCTTCCTTTTTTTCTATTTCAAATATTCCTGTTGGTTCTATATTTTCATATAAAATAGGAAGAAGTTTCTCATATAAACCTTCCATTTCTTCATTTTTTATTATACTACCATAGGACTTTAAAGTTTGCATTACTTGATCTTTGTTTAATTTAAAATCAAAGTCCAGTATTACATCCATTCTATTACCCCCAAAGGTAATTCACAATTCACAGTTCACAATGCACAATTTTGGTAGAGTTTTCTCCGTTGTGCTGCGAAAAATTTAAAATTTTAAGCTTATTGAAGCTTTGCTTCAATAGTGCTATATTTTAGATTCTCTGAAGTTTTAACGGAAGAAAATTATCCTTAATTGTGAATTGTGCATAGTGCATTGTGAATTAATGTTTAATGTAGTTAACCCATTGATTTCTAATATTCATAAAGTAATTATCACTTGTTATAGAGTAAATTGCTTCTAGTAAATCTATATGAATTTTGTGATAATCTAAAGCAGGATTAGCATCCCTAGATGTCATTAGATGGCTTAAATCATAACTGGTGAAACCACCTATATCATAATAAGGTAATACTATTTTCAAGGTTTTAATGCCTTCATTGAAGTAATAATTTGTTTCATCACTACTGATGGCAGGGACTGTTTTTGAAAGCTGGGACCAATCATATATACCAAGTAATGTAAACATAAATCCATTTAGGGTATAGGTAGGTATTGTATTTATATATTCTTCAAAAAAAATATCGTTTTTAAATCTAGGTTCAAAACTTCCAAGAGTATCCATAACTCCACCATGACTTATCGGTGTTATTAAATAGTTAAATGTCTTATTTCCTGCTGTTATATATTTCTGATTTTGTGTTATTTCATAAGCACGGGAAAAGACACTTAAAGCCTGTCCCTGAGTCATACTAGATGTCCAACCAACTCCAAGTGATTCATATGAATAGTAAGGAAATTCATATCTGAAACTTCCATCAGTATCCATGTGATCTATGAGAAAATCAGCACATTTTATGAATTGGTTTAATACAGAAGTATCCCCATCTAAATATTTTGTATGCAGATAAAGTGCATATTGACATATGGTAGCAAAATTATATTGATTTCCACATTCTCTATAATTAACCATTGGAATTCCATTGTTATCAAATGTTAATAAATTGGTGCTTATAGAATTTATATACTTTGACATAGCTTCATATTTAACAAGATTATCAAAATTAAAATTAAAATTCTTATATACTTCAACAGCATTTTGAACTATTGCTTTAGAACTTTCTTTATAAACATACTTACTTGCTATTGGATTTTTTGACAATGCAACATTTTTATATATAGTAGCATTAATTTTAATATTTTGAGGAACTGGTAATTGAAGTAAATAATTATAGATGTTTAAAGCTGAATCATAATTTCCCTGATTATGAATGTTTACTGCAGTATCTAATAAATTATATGCGTCATGGTCAAAAGCCATCTTTAAATTATAATCGTTAGGATATAATGAAATACCTAAAACTATATTCTTAAAAGCAGCTAGTTCATCAGAAGAAGCTTGCTTATTATAAGAATCTATGAAGTCATTAGGCGTAATATTTTGTGAATCTGTAAAAAATCTATTTAATAGATAGTTTGGAGTAACATCTTCTCCGCCTACTACTACACATTCTTTTAGTGTAGTCTTGTTACTTCTAACCATTCTAATCTGGTCGAAAGACATATTGTCATTTACGAGTACTACGGGTGAGTTATTCTTGGCAGCTAGAGGAGAAATAGATAGTCCATCTGGATAA
This sequence comes from Clostridium sp. AWRP, assembly GCF_004006395.2. Lineage (NCBI taxonomy): Bacteria > Bacillati > Bacillota > Clostridia > Eubacteriales > Clostridiaceae > Clostridium > Clostridium sp. AWRP. The sequence continues at coordinate 913,487 of NZ_CP029758.2, forward strand.
TTTATTCCTGCTGCTACATATATTTTTTGTGCTTTTGAAAGATTATAAAATTCTTTAATTACATTTGCATTTGTATCATATCTAGTTTGACCACTTAGTCTTTCATAATCGCCAAAGTAAGAAGCTGTATCGTCAGGAATAACACCTTGTCCACCAATCACATAGGTTTTTGAAGGCTTTAAAGTATTTACATAGTCCTTAAGTACATCAGGAACACCACTTTTAGGAGTTAAAACAATAGGTTCGGCTTTACTTGAAGCATAGGATGAAATGGATAATGCATCTGCAAAACTTTCTGATGAAACAACAAATAATTGATTACCGCCGATTTCTTTTGCAATTTCAATAGAAGTTTCAATTCTCGTAGCTCCACCTAATCTTTTTACATTCAAATTTTTTTGTGTTAATTCATTTTCTATTTCATTTGAAACAGCACCTGTCCCACCTATTAAAAATATGTTTTTAACACCTAGGCTTGTCAATTTATATTGTATTTCAGGACTTAAAGTGTTTCCATATGTCATTAATAAAGGTGCATTGTACTTGATACTTAAAGGTGCCGCACAAATTGCATCTGGAAAATTTTCACCTGAAACAATAATCGCACAATCAGAGTGACCACTCCAGCCATAGTCAGCTATTTTCATATTAGTTGAGTATCTGTTCGGGCCAGATAATCTTGTTATAGTTGGACTTTGAGACTGAGCATTGATTACAGTAGTTTTTGAAAATATTAGTGCTGTAGAAATTATTAAAGTAGTTATAGCTTTTTTAGATAACATAAATTTCCTCCGATTTAGTAAGATCTTTACTAGAAAACGTAACTGAAGTCCATATAAATGATATCATTATATTATTATATAATCAACAATAACAAGATTAGTGCCGTTAATTTTAATAAGTAGCAAAAAATGCGAATAACATCACACTAAGCCTTAACTGGCAATAGGCGGACATTATTCGCTCATAAATTTGGATTACAGGTTAAATATGCATATTTTATATGAAGTTTATTGTTCTTCCACAAGATTTGCTTTAATATATTCAACAGCACTAGCCCCTGCTATTCTTCCGCTGTTTAAAGCAAAACCTAGGGAATTTCCAGGTAGTACGAAAGCATAATCAGGATTATATAGTGAATTAGCATCAGTTCCAGCAGCATAAAGTCCCTTTATAACATTTAAATCATCATTAAGAACTTCAGTATTATAGTTTATTTTTATACCGCCAGCACTTCCATATGCACTTAAACCAAGTTTTAATGCATAATATTTAGGGCCTTTGATTGGTAATAAGTATTTAGGATTTTTATGGAATAACTCATCTTTTGAATCACAATAGGAATTATAAGTATCAATGGTATTTTTTAAATTTTCTGCATCAATGCCTGTTTTTTCAGCTAACTCTTCTATAGAATCAGCAATAAATAATACATCACTTCCATTTTTCTTTGCTTCTTCTTCTTCTTGTCTAAAATAACTCATATCCATACTAGAAGTAACTACATTTATAAGATCTAATCCTTTTTCTTCATAATGTTTGATTAGCTCTTCATCTATTATAGAATATGCAACTTTCTTTTTTTGTTTTTCGATAGCATTTGCGGTAAATACAGGATTTTCTATAACTTCTTCATTTATAAATCTTTCACCATCCAAGTTAACTAAAAGGTTAGGTTGACGGAAAGGTAACTCTATAGGAGCATATCCACCAGTGTTAGGAGCAAAGAATACCATTTCCATAGTCATAAAATCTTTTGAAGCACCAGCATCCCAAGCCATTTGGATTCCATCTCCAGTTAATCCAGGAATTCTATATGAGAACAAATCTTTTCCCCATTCAAGTCCAACATATTTTTTAATAAAATCTGGATTATCACCAAATCCGCCTGTACCAATTATAACTGCTCCAGCATATACTTCTAATTCACCATCTTTATCACTAGCTGTTACGCCAATTACTTCTCCTTGATCTTTAATAATACTCTTTACAGGTGTTTCTAATAATATTTTAACGCCTAATTCTTCTGCTCTTTCTGTCATAATTTTAATCATAGTAGCAGCTGCACGGAGTCCTGGTTTTCCGGTTTTAGGTTTGACAATATGCCAGGTTGCTTCTGAAGCTGGAAAATATTTTGAAGGTAATGCGAATTCTACTCCCATATTTTCTAACCATTCAATAGTTCCTGCTGACTGCTCTAAATATCTTCTTATCAATCTTGCATCTGATCTCCAGTGAGAATATTCCATGAACTTATTAAATGCTCTATCCACAGATATATCTATGAGCCTTTCTCTTTGCATTCTTGTTTCAACACCTAGAGGACCCATTGCCATA